>DATFMO010000129.1:0-2382 GCA_035266925.1 Sunxiuqinia sp.
ACTCGAAGTCATCCGATCTGTAAGTGGTTTGCAAAAACTATTCACGGCAACTGTTCACCGATCACTTTCTCTCGCGCCAGCGAGTTGGTTTCAAAATCCATCACAAATTGAACCACGCCGGTGTAATCCTCGATGCCTTTCTCCACTTTGTTAGTTTTCAGATAAGCATCGTTCACTTTTGTCGCCACCGCATCTATTTTTTTATTCCGCAGTTTCATCCAATGCTCGCGGATCTTTCGCAGGTCGAGTTTTACTGGCTCATTAATTTCAGCAGCCAATTCTTTAATGTCTGTCAGTTCATAGCCTTCGTAAATAAAATAACGCAGCACATATAAATTGGCACTGTATTGAAGTAGTTTGGACGGGCTTTGCGTACAGACCAGCCAGGCATAAAAATTAGCTTCCGCTTCGCTGGTGATACCGAACTGGTGTGCCTTTTCATGAGCCAGCACAAAAGGATATTCAACGGGCAAAAGATTTCTATTGATCTGAACTTCACTTAAAAACGGACCGTAGTAACCGGAAATGGATGCTGCGGCAAAAAAATCGCTAAATGTTATGGGCTTGGCCCGACGAGCTCCTGATGGATAGTCCAGCTTCAGAAAACCGGAAAGCCTTTGATACGAAGCTTCAACCAGCGAGTCGATTTGTGGTTTGTTGATGGAATCCATCAAGATGTAGGAACTGTTGGTTTGCCGAATGATTTGTTTAAAAACGCTCACAAATTCTTCGGTATTGGGTGTGGATTTAGCTAATTCCAAGCGTTGGTTCAGTGGTTCACGAAAATAATTGAATCCCCACAGCCAGTAAAACAGGATGTAAACAAGAGCCAGCGAGTTGAGCTGGATGACCAGAAATTTTCTGATCTTCATTTTTCGGAAGATCACCAACAACAGGCAAACGACTCCAAAACCAATCAGCAGGATATAAAACAAGTCATCCAGCGAAAACGGAAACCAATGGCTGAAAGCCGTCAGTATCGAGGCAATGATGGGATAAATGGATTCTGAATAAACCGATTCGATGAATGATGGAAAAACACTAAATAGCTCGGTAAGTATAAAAGTAGCCGCCGCTACCCACACCAAAATCATAGATGGTCTGAAAAACTGTTTTACTATTTTTTTTTTGAAATTGACTTTTACCATTGTAATTTTTCAATTGGTGGCTCGCACATTGCCAAAATTCGCAAATTGATTCTCCCTGTTCACCCCGATCCGGCAGCTGCCGGAAGCAGGGAAAATCAATTCGCTCCCTTCAAGGGGCGGGGTAAACGAATTGATTTTCAATATTGAATTTGGTATCGTTGGTCATTCACATGAAATGCCATTACGAAGTCAAAAATACAGGAAGAAATTGTATTCAAGCGTTAATATTTCCTAAAAAACGGAAAACAGTGAACAACGATAGAAAACAGTTGGATCCAATTGTCTTCTACTGTTTTCGCCTGTTTCCTTTTGTCTTCAAATTCCCTTAACCAGAAAAGCCACCTGAATCGATTGTTGCAGGCAGAAACTTCTAAAAAATCACCAGCACAATGAATTCTTAACATCTTTCGTTATTTTTAAACGCCAAAATAGTCCGGTTCACATGAAGATTCATTTTATTGCCATTGGAGGAAGTGCCATGCACAACCTCGCCATTGCCTTGCACAAAAAAGGCTACCAGGTTACGGGTAGCGACGACGAGCTATTTGAGCCATCCAAAAGCCGGCTCGAAAAGTATGGTTTGTTGTCCGAAAAAGAGGGCTGGCACCCGGAATCAATCTCTACAGACATTGATGCCATCATTCTTGGCATGCATGCCCGCCCCGACAATCCTGAATTGAAAAAAGCACAGGAGCTGGGTTTAAAAATTTATTCGTACCCGGAATATTTATATGAGCAGACCAAAAATAAAACCCGTGTCGTGATTGGTGGTTCGCATGGGAAAACAACCATCACCTCCATGGTGATGCACGTGCTGAAAACCAATTACGTGGATTTTGACTACATGGTTGGCGCCAATCTGGAAGGTTTCGATACGATGGTTTCGCTGAAAGAAGATACCAAAATTGCTGTTTTTGAAGGCGACGAATACCTCTCATCGCCCATTGACCGGCGTCCGAAATTTCATTTGTACCATCCGCATGTGGCCTTGTTGAGCGGCATTGCCTGGGATCACATCAACGTGTTCCCGACCTTTAAAAACTACGTGGCGCAGTTCCACATTTTTACCGACCAGTTGGAAGAAAACGGGGCACTGATTTATTTTGAAGGCGATGAAAACCTGAAAAAGATCGCCACGAATGCACGAAAAGATATTTCAGTTTTGCCTTACAAAGAACATGAAGCGGCTGTTGAAGATGGTGTGACTTATTTGAAATTTGGAGAACGTCGGATT
>DATFMO010000130.1:0-3123 GCA_035266925.1 Sunxiuqinia sp.
AAGCCCCGGAATGCTATAAGAGCAGCGTCGTTCGGCATATACTTAATGCCATTGTTATAGCACAGCAATGCCTTTTTAGCATTATTTCTATAGAGCAATTTTTTACTTCCTTCTATAAAATAGTACCGTGCTATTTTATAGAAATTTTTATCGAAAGCTTCATCAATAGAAAGACCACTGATGAAGGCAACAGCAACTTCTTTCTGCATATCAACAGGGGTCCCGTTGTTGGTTCCGGGGTCCCACATGCCATTGGTTGATTTTAAAACACGGATGACTTCTTCATCAATTCCGGTAGAAATGCTATTGATGACCTTGAAATTGGTGACTTCTCCTTTTTGGGAGATTACAAACTGAATCACTTCTGTACCTTCCTTATTTTTGTCACAGTCAGCCTGCGGGAATTCAACATTATTTGCAATATAAGTATTGAAGTTTGCACTTGGAGCGATTTGTTGGTTAATGGCCCCTTTAAATGTTGGTGGGCTTACTTCAACTTCGTTTACGATGTGCCTTGTTTGACTTTGTCCAAATGAACAAATTGAAACAATCATGCACAACAAAAAAGTAATCAATGTTTTCATGACTGTAAGTTTTTTAAAGTTGAATTTTTCCGTTTGTATAAAGTGTCTAATCCCTAATTTATTCCTTTTTAGAGTCCATCCACCTGAGAAATTAGCAGTGAGTTCCAGTGATAATAACTACGAAAACTGCAGTCTTTTAGTTTGATATTTTTTGTTCAAATCTACCTGGGAAAATAACCGTCGACAATTGTTTTTTGGAACAGAAATTCAAAGCCTGAAAATTTTTCCGTGTTTTGCGCAGCCGAATAAAGTTTCATGCCTAAGAAATTTCAACCTTGTGTTTCGTAAAAATGATTTTGTTGAGACTTGCTGCGGATTTGCCCGATATTTGAACTTGTGCCTGAAATGCCGTAAATTGATTCAAAATGCGATGGGGAAGGGATCATGTTTAACTTTTTAATTTGGGCGAAGAAAGGCGTCCTTCATGTGAGAATTTCTGCATGAAAATTAACTGATGATGGCATTGATCCTGAACGAAGAGAATCTGAAAAAAGCCTATTTCGAAGTTCTGGCAACGACCGGAATAGGAGCTGCCGTAAATGACGGCGATCTACTTTTACAAAAGAACGTACTTGTTGTGGTGCCCGAATCCATGCACCAGGACTTTCCTGCACGTCTGCTGGGAAGTGCTATCCACATCTTAGCCGGAGAACCTTATTCCTGGACGGTTCAAAACCTGGAGCCCACGATTGATAAGGATATGACTTTTCAATCGCTGTGGGATGAATGGATGACTGAAATCGTAATGGCATAACGGGGGTGATCATGAAGTTGAAGCTTATTTTACTCGCCCTGTTTCTGCTGTTTGGCGCTGTGGCATTTTCGCAAACATTTGATGAGAACAATCCTCCTGTTTTGATACAAAGCACCAAAGTGATTAATGGAAAATACAAGACCATTTATTCTATTCGGGTCACTTTTACTGCAGCGGTGGAAGATTCCAATTTGACAACTGTACGCAACCCAGGAAATTGGCAGGTTTGGGGAGTCAGTAAAACTTATTCGATCGATACTGTTCAACTTTCATTTAAAAAGAACAAATGCAATTTAGTTGGTAATTTTGATATCTATGACAACTTGTTTCTGCGGTTTAAAGGTGGTAGCGAGAAAGTGGTAAAAACCGATGAAGCGACCGGGAAAACAACCCATTGGGGATTTGGAAAAGGAGAAGCTTTTGATGTCAATGTGCAACGGTTGGCGAGCCAAAAGAATTTGTTTGCTTTTCAACACCAAATAAAGGTAAAAGCGATCGAGCGAAATTTGACACTAGTTGGAAATGGAATTTGGCTGCGATCACTTTCACTTGATGTGATCTCGAATGGTACTTTTGCCAGCGATGACACGGTTCGCAATGGAACACAGAGCTCGATTGGTTTAGCATTGAATCCATACTATTTTGCAGCTGGATTGATTTACCGGTCTGAATTTAATTTTTCGTACCAGGTTGAAACCCGTATGAACCAAGCCGAAGACCAGCTTTTTGATGTGATTGATCAAAAAATGAAGCTGGGCGTTGAGTTGGAACTACCTTTCACGAATTATCCAATTTACAAACTTCACACGAGAACTGGATACGCCCGGCTTGCCATGCCGCTGACCATCGATTTCAATTACTTGTTTGGCGGAAATGGCGACGGGACATTCGGGAGTTTTGATCGACTGGATTTTGGCGCTCGTTATGAATTGGCATTTTCTCCCTACCTGATTGTGCAGGGAGAATGGCAACACTCCAAATTTTTAAATGCTCCGGTTGGATTTGATGATTCTGCTAACTTTTATTCCATTGCCTTTGCCCAGGATTTGGATGCTGTGAAAAAGACGCTCGGCTTTTTGAAATTTGTTTTGGGACCGGAGGACGAAATGAGAGGCAAAAATTTCATTTTCTTCCGGATTTCGAATGGTCGAAAAGCGCCCGCATTCCAGGATGTGGATGAAAAAGCATTTGGGTTTGGCACCTATTTTTAATCCAAATAAATTCAGGTTCTTATTTCATGATGCATCTTGAACTATTGGGCAATATTTTGTAATTTTCAACAGCTTTCCCGGTTGTAGAATTAATAAGATTGGTAATGAAATACGAAGTACGCAAAACTAGAAATGGACTGGATATTTCTATTGACAATGTCAAAGGAGAAAAAGACAATTTATTAAAGGCATTTCGGGATTGCCAGGAAGGCAGGTGTTCTTGTCCAACTGAGGAATATAAAAAATTGAAATCTTTGCAAATCGAAGATCATGTGGATCAGATTCAGCTTCATTTGCAATCACTTCAAGTTGCTAGGCTAAATCTCGATGAGATTAAAAATTGCATGGAATATACCACAAAACGTGTCAAGGAAAACTGATTGGACAAACTTAAATCCGTAACCCATTTCAATTATGAGACCGATCATTAATCATATACAATTTGGACACATCACCATTTCCGGTAGAAGATATGACCATGATGTGGTGATTCGCCTGGATGGAACGATCGAAAAACGAAAAAAAAAGCTATCGAAAGCCAAATATGGAACTTCGCACACCATCTCATTGGATG
>DATFMO010000131.1:0-5344 GCA_035266925.1 Sunxiuqinia sp.
GATGATCATCATTAAGGTGTTTTGCAATTAATTTTATTTCACATGAATACTAATTACTGATGAAACATTTTAGAAAAACAATTACAGTGCTTTTCATTGCTGCTTTTTTTGCAGTAAATTATTTTAGTGCTTTTGGCCAGGTGATACAAAATGATGTCTTTTGGAAAGATACGGACGGGAACCCGATCTACACACAAGGCGGGGGTGTGCTAAAAGTTGACAGTACCTATTATTGGTACGGGGTAAGGTATGATGGTGCCGATGATTATTACAACAACCCTGGAGCAGGAAAGAATAGTGGCTACCAATTTAATACGATGACTTGTTATTCTTCTACCGATCTTGCAAATTGGAAGTTTGAAGGGGACTTATTGAGCACTGCTGATGGATTAGGCGGTTGGATTGGCCGTGTTGGTTGCGCGTATAATGCTCCAACCGGTAAATATGTGTTGATTGCCCAAAGGTATCCGGGGCTCATGTTTGCCACCAGCGACACGCCTACAGGCCCTTTTAAAGTGGTAGCCAGTCAGTCGACCATTGATAACGTGGTCAACGACATGACCGGAGACCAATCGGTATTTACCGATGACGACGGCCAGGCCTATCTGGCTTACTGCAACGTGAGTGGAAGGTCTCACCAGTATATTTCGCGACTCCGTCCTTCCGATTATCTTTATGTAGAACCAGCTGAAGAAATTCACAGAGGGAGCGGACGTGAAGGGAACGTCCTGTTTAAGCATAACGGTACCTATTATTTCATTTCATCTGACCTTCATGGCTGGAATACCTCCCAAACATATTGCATCACTGCAAAAAACATTTTGGGGCCTTATTCAAATGAGTTTGTGATTGAAGGTACACAGGATGATTACTCGCATGTGACTCAGAGCGGCCTGGCAGTAACGGTAAATGGCTCATCCGGATCATTTGTTATATTTGGCGGTGACCGTTGGGCCGACTTTGCAGGAAATGGCGTTGGTTACAATCAATGGTGTCCTATTACCTTCGATGGGGATAAACCAATCTTTCATTCACTCAGTCAATGGAACATCAACGCCGCTGGAGGAACATGGTCGGTAGGTAGTGGAAACAATTACGTGTTAAATCCAAATTTTGAGGCCGACCGGGTTTCCACAAACAATTTGACTGGATGGACTAACACCGGCAGTGCAACCAGCAATACCAATGGCAGCCATGAGCCAGGACGCTTTGCTATGTCGCAGTCAGGTTCCTCGCCTTATATAGATGACATGTATCAAAACATTTCACTACCCAACGACACATTCAGGCTTACTGCATGGGTTAAGAGCAGCGGCGGACAGAATACTGCTAAAATCTATGCCAAAAACTTTGGCGGAAGTGAAATGGATTATTCAATCAACAATTCAATCGGCAATTGGACACAAGTTAGTATTCCGAATATCATTGTAACCAATGGGTCAATACAGGTTGGAGTATATTCGGATGCGAACGGTGGAAACTGGGTAAACATTGATGATTTCGGCCTGGCTTTGGCAAGCGAACCTTTTTGTGATCCGACAACGATAGCTCCATATGTTCAAATTAACGGAGGGGAATGGAGTGATACCACAACCGCTAAAGTAAGTGAAGGCGATGATATTACGATTAGTCCCCAACCTGCATCTGATGGTTCGTGGATATGGAATGGCCCAAGTGGTTTCACTGCAAATACACGCGAAATTACATTAAACAACATTCAAAACGATCAAGGAGGTAACTATGTTGCTACTTATACAAATAATTGTGGAGCAAAAAGTTATGCTACTTTTCATGTTGTTGTGGACGGTCAGGGCACAACATCATTTACGATCCAGGAAAATGAATTGGGTTTTTGCGGTTTAGACGGTACTATTGATAATAATAATTCAGGATATTCCGGCGTTGGTTTTGCCAATACGCAAAATGAAATTGGCACGGGTGTAAATTATAAAGTAAGTTTTTCTGAAGACGGAACATATCCATTAATTTTCAGGTATGCCAATGGAGGAGATAGTAACAGGCCTGGAAAGCTTTTGATAAACGGTTCTACTGCTATTCCAACAATAAATTTTCAGCCAACAGGATCCTGGACTAACTGGACAACCACATCGGCAAGTGTCAGTTTAAGTGCCGGAACATTCGATATGCGTCTCGAAGCCACCGCTAGTAGTGGTTTAGCAAATATTGATTACCTGGAAATAAAGGGAACAAGTTTAACAGGAGATAGCTGTAATACCATAGTTACTCCCACAAATATTAACTTAATCACTAAAAAGGAAACCGACCCGGATATTACATGTTATCCTGTTCCTGCAAAGGATCAGCTTCATCTTAGGTTTAGCAAGGACCTTACAGAAACAGTAAATGTAATGTTATTTAATACAGTTGGGGAAATGCAATACTACGGAAGTCTGAACAAAGGGCAGAACCATACAATAAGCATGAAAGGTTTACCTAATGGATTATACCTTCTCAGAATAACCGGACGAAATATAAATATGACCAAGCAAATCATTAAATAGCAGTTATTTATATTTATGAGTATCCGCATGCATACCTAAAAGCGAAATGAAGTATTGAAAATCAATTCGCTTGCCCCTCCCGATTTCTCAGGACTGAAGGGAGCGAATTGATTTTTCCTGCTCGTTTTAGGAATTTGTGAACTAGGTAAAATGCGGATAACCATATTTAAATTTAAGGTGTTTCTAAAATTATCATACTGAATTTTCAAATTAATCTCTCTCTATTGTGTTTGCATAAAAGTTCTCAATTGATTCCCTTTTTTCTCATACAGGTGAATCAATAGTATACAATTTTGTTTTGAAACAGATGTTTTTTACATCTTCCTCATTGTTTTCTCTCGGAGTAATTTTATCATAAGTTGAAATAAAATGATACTTCTTTTGCCCTATTTGTTTCGTTGAATGAGCAAATTTTCCAAGATAAACTTGAGGAACAAAATGATGATTTTTCTTCTCTTTATTTTTCATTTAGCAATAAGTGCTAACGTTTTAGTATTTTATCCATCGTTGAGATCGATTTTTGTTTTAAAGTAGAAATAATAATTGATATTATTGATCAATTGTGGGATGGGTTTTTATTTCCCAGGGGCTTAAAAAAAGAGAAGGATTCAGCCTATTCAAAAGACCGGATCCTTCTCCTTCTGCAAAGTAAAAAAGCTGTCTCCAATCCAGGAAACAGCTTTCGTTAATTTTAAAGCAATTTAGTTTTTTTATAAGTGGATCACTTCGTCGTAGGCAGCAGCAGCTGCTTCCATAATAGCTTCGCTCATGGTTGGGTGTGGGTGAATTGTTTTGATCAACTCATGACCTGTGATTTCAAGTTTCTTAGCGGCTACCAATTCGGCAATCATTTCGGTTACGTTGCCACCAATCATGTGGGCACCGAGCAACTCGCCATATTTCGAATCAAAGATCAATTTCACAAAACCTTCCGGATGTCCGGCAGCTTTTGCTTTTCCACTTGCAGAATATGGGAACTTACCCACCTTAATGTCAAATCCGGCTTCTTTAGCTTGTTTTTCAGTCATACCAACCGATGACACTTCAGGGCTGGTGTAGGTACATCCCGGGATATTGCCATAATCGATCGGATCTGGATTCTGGCCGGCGATTTTCTCTACGCAGGTAATTCCTTCAGCAGAGGCAACGTGGGCCAAAGCTGGTCCGTGAACGATATCTCCAATGGCATAAACACCATCAACATTGGTTCGGTAATAATCGTCAACTTTTACTTTGCCGTTCTCCAGCTCAATACCCAATTCTTCAATACCAACATTTTCAATGTTTGGAGCAATACCAACAGCTGACAATACAATATCGGCTTCGATAGTTTCCTGGCCTTTCTTGGTTTTGACCACCACTTTACAGCCTTTGCCTTTGGTATCAACCGATTCAACAGCCGAGCTCACCATGACTTTCATTTTCGCTTTCTTGAACGAACGCTCCAACTGTTTAGCGACTTCTTCGTCTTCGTTTGGAACCAAGGTTGGCATGAACTCAATCAAGGTCACTTCGGTGCCAACAGCATTGTAAAAATGGGCGAATTCGCTACCAATAGCACCAGAACCAACAACAACCATTGACTTTGGCTGTTTGTCCAGTGTCATGGCCTGGCGATAACCAATAATTTTTTTGCCGTCTTGTTTCAGATTTGGCAATTCTTTTGAGCGAGCACCCGTAGCCAAAATAATGTGTTTGGCTTCTTGCTTGCTGGTTTTACCTTTGTCATTGGTGACTTCAACCACGCCTTTGCCGGCCAGTTTCCCGGTACCATTGATGACGTCAATTTTATTCTTTTTGAACAGGAATTGAACACCTTTGCTCATTCCACCAGCTACTTCGCGGCTGCGTTTCACCATGGCGCCAAAGTCAGCTTTTACCTCTCCGCCGATACTAACACCGTAGTCGGAAGCATGTTTGGCATACTCCAAAGCTTCGGCGCTTTTCAATAGCGATTTTGTTGGGATACATCCCCAATTGAGGCAGACACCTCCAATATTTTCTTTTTCAACAACTCCAACTTTTAAACCTAATTGGGCTGCCCTGATTGCAGCTACATACCCACCAGGGCCGCTACCTATAACTATTACGTCGTAACTCATAATAAATGATTAACTGAATTTGATTTGTCGATTAAAAAAACAGCTAAATCCCTAAAATGTTTTTAGAAACTCAGCCTTGAAAATTATTCCTGTTAAGGGCTAGAATACAAGTTATGAATAATCATTGAGGAGACAAAAAAAGCCGGCTTTTCTGCCGGCCATATCCATTCGTTTCTCGTCGTTATCATTTAAGTAACTTGTTCAGCTTTTCTTCCAGCTCCTTGCTATGGATGTCATTATTGACGATTTTACCATCAGGATCCAATAAAATGGAATGCGGAATTGAATTGATGCCATAATATTGGGCCATTTCGTTTTGCCAGTATTTCAAGTCCGAAACCTGTGTCCAATCCAGCTGATCATCTTTAATGGCTTTCAACCAAGCATCTTTGTTGCGATCGAGCGACACGCCAAGAATGGTGAAACCCTTATCTTTAAATTCATTGTAAATCCGGACAATGTTCGGGTTTTCTTGTCGGCACGGGCCGCACCATGAAGCCCAAAAATCAATCAGTAAATATTTTCCTTTAAACGAAGAAACACTGACGGGGTTGCCTTCCGGGTCGTTCATCGTAAAATCACGTGCTTGTGCTCCAACGGCCTTGTGACTTTTTTCCTCAACGATCTCCTTTAGCCGTTGCATATACGGAGAGGAATCAAAATCAGCCGGGAAGGTATCACACAAGGCTTTCAGATCGGCATAGGGCAGTGGTTTGGCCA
>DATFMO010000132.1:0-10994 GCA_035266925.1 Sunxiuqinia sp.
GATCCCATTCTGCATGCTGAAGTGTTGGAACGTTTTCAAAAACTAAATATCGCACCGTATGCCGGTTTTGTGAATCCGGAGCTGAAACTGGTTAAAAATGAATCGGGAGAAACAGTTGATGTTGAGGTTGAATATGCTGAAGATTACACAAAACAGATGCTATTCTATTCGAGTGAGTACGGGTTTTTGTAGTGGTCATTGGTCATTAGTTGAGAACTCGTCAGATACGCGCTCGGCGCATGGCCAAAACTAATTCGATAAATGGGCGGGGATACTGCTTTTCTGTGATTGTTGGTATTTTGTTTGGTGTGTTTCTGGATTATATAGCAATAGTTGACAATAAAACCGGCTTCCATCTTCAGGAGTGCTTTCCACCCAGATTTTCCCATTCATGGCATCTACAAATTCTTTACAAACAGATAATCCCAAACCAGTGCTTTTTTCACCGTCGGTGCCCGGAACAACTTTTTCTTGGTCAATTTCGAACAAGGACTCTATTTTTTCTTTTGGGATTCCAATTCCCGAATCTTTGATACATATTTGCGCAAAATGATCAGTTTGTTTATAGGATGTTTTTATTGAACCACCTTGGTGTGTAAATTTAATTGCATTATTGATCAGGTTCCTGCAAATGGTATGCACCATGTTGCGATCGGCCCAAAGCAGCAAATCATCGGTTTCTTCCAACGAAATTGTAATATTTTTTGAATTTGCAATGGGATGGTAAAGTTCAAGGCATTCTTCAAATATCTCTTTGACGCTAATGGGTTCGAGAAAGGGTTTGAGATTGTCAATCTGGCTTTTTGCCCAATTGAGCAAGTTGTCGGTCAAGTCCAGTACCTGCTCATTCTTCTGATCCATCATCCTGACTGTTTCATTCAGTGAATCAAAATTTTTATCTTGAATATAGAACCCGATTAGTTTGGCAATGTTGGACATGGATACCAACGGGCTCCTGAGGTCGTGGGCAATGATGCTGAACAATTTGTTTTGTGTGTTCAGGGCCTTCTGGAGTTTGGTATTCTGCCCGGAGATGAGGTTGCGTTGCGAAAGTATGCGTTTGCTTTGGGTCTGCAACAGCTTGTTCACTTTTTTGTAATAGTAGAAGAAATACACAAATATCCCGAGTATGCCGCTGACCAGCAGGATGATTGACAGCAAATAATGTTGTCGGGTTTGCTGCACCAATAGTTGGTCTTCTTGGTGTTGGTTCTCCTTTTCCAGCAGGGCAATTTGGTTATTCTTTTTTTCGGTTTCGTACTGCTTCTCCAGCTCAAGTATTTTTGCCGCGGTATCAACTTTATAAAGGCTGTCATTTAACTGGGAGTATTTTTGATAATAAGTTAATGCTGCATCCATATCCGAGATGTTTTTATTGTAGTAGCCTAAATACCAGTAATTAAAGTAGAGACTTTTATAGCTCGCTAACATTGCACTTGGGTTATGGGTTTTCTCTGCTATTGTCTTTGACTTTTCAAAGTACTTGCCAGCTTGGGTGTAATTCTTTTCAGCACTAGAAATGGCTCCTAACAATCGGTAGCACATTTCAATTCTTATTTGATCACCGATGTTTGAATATGATTTCAATGCTTTTTGAATGTATTCTTCAGCTTCCTGATATTGTTTTTGTTTGTAAAAAAGGGCGCCAAGATTGTACTTTATAGATGATAAATTAGCTGGAGAATTGATTTTTATAATCTCATTGTAGGCTCTTTTGAAATACTCTTCTGTTTTTTTATAATCTTCCATAACAGCATAGACGTTCCCTTTATTTTGAAAAAGTCGATATCGTTGCATTGTGTTCATTTGATAGAAGTAGTTGTCCTCCAGTTGATTGAAGTATTTTAATGCGCCGGTATAATCTTTCATCTTACGATGGGTAACCGCCTGTTTGTTCAAAATTTCAAATCGAAGTTCAAATGGATCAGTGTCTTTAATAAGTTTTTCTGCTTGAATTAAATGAATTATGGCTGGCTGGAAACTGTAGTCTCGTTGTAATATGTCAGCAAGTGCAAGCTGTGCTTTTATTTCCTCTAAACGGCATTTTTGTTCCTGTGTTTCCTTTAAAACCGTTTTCAATACGAGTTGTGCAGAGTCAGGTTGTCCCAGACCAAATAAAGATTTCCCTTCGTAAATTTGTGCTTCCCAAACACCTTTTTGGTAGTTGATTGCAGCAGCTTTTTGTTGCGTTTTTCTGCTTACGATAAGTGCACTGTCGAAATTACTGTTGATCAGCTGTTGTAGATCTGCAAGTGTGTGTTGGATGTCAAGTGTATCTTGCAAAGCAATTGTTTGAGCCCGGCTTTCCCCACTGATAAGTACACAAATGATAAACAGTAATGCCCAAAGGAACTTCTGCATATTTGGCTTTTTATTGTTGAGTCTCAAGTTTAAGCGAGTGAAAGTTACAAAAAAACAGGATATTTTTTATTGGAAGTAAGAAAAGGTGTTTTGATAACAAACACCTTTTTATTTTGGATCAAATTTGTACACTAAGTTGTTGTGTCATCGAAGTTAATAGGAGTCGGTTCGCCAGCTGGTGGGCCATACTTTCCATCTGCCAGCACGATTTCGGTACTGCACAAAATCTTTTCGTAGCTTTTCGATTTGTCCTGCATAATATCAACAGTGGTTGAAAAAATAGGGTTCTCTGGGCCATTGACCAGTTGAGTTGAATCGGACAGGGTAATAATGACTCCCCAATAAGGTTGCCCAGAGGCTTTTACTTCCTCTTGACGGATCCCTGTGATTGTCTGGCCTTTTGTTGCTGTAACAATAGCACAAAGTTCATACTTCCCGGTTGCTTTCGTCAAACTGAGATACGGTTTGTACGTTTTCATAAAAATAAATTTTGAGAATAAGTGTTTTAAATATAGTCTTTTTTATTGTTTATCTGTATTGGATGTTCTATCACATTTGGACCGGATGTTCGCTCAACGAATCTGATTTCATTTCGTAAAACCGGGTGGTTGTCTTAACTTGTATCAATAAAACCATTAATCATGAAACCAAGATCACTGCTTTTAGTTTTTGGTCTCCTTGTGTTTTTATCCGGATGTATTGTGTATTCTTTTTATCCTTTGTACACCAAGGATGATCTATTTCCCAACGATTTATTGGTCGGAAAGTGGATGGATGGTGATTCATCAATTTGGGAGTTTGAATTTAATTATCAAGGCAAAGAACGTCCCGCGAATAGGGATAGTACAGCTTTTATTCTTCAAATAAAGGAAAAAGGGCAGGCTGATTTTGGACGCCCAAAATTGCTTGTGCATGTCTTGAAGCTGGATGGTACTTATTTCCTTGATTTTTACCTGGAAGAGTATTTTGACGATGATAATCTCACTCTCTTTGATCTTCATGTGATGCCGATTCATAGCTTTGCCCGGCTGAGGTTGGCTGGAGATAGTGCACAGCTAAATTGGTTTTCACCCGATTGGCTGGAAGATGGTCTTCAGCATCGGAAAATTCATATCCGGCATGAAAAGAATGAAGACCATTTATTGCTGACTGCCAAACCACGCGACTTGCAAAAATTTGTCATCAAATATGCCAATAATGAAGATGCATTTGAAAAAGGATTGGATTTTACGCTGAAACGCCTAAAATGATCCTGTTCATAGTTCAAACCACTGTTCGGCTTTCAAATGATAGTCTTTTTCATCCAGGTGACGGAACGTGTTGGTTCGCGGGACTCGTTCGTAGCCAATTTTGTAGTCTTCAAAATTGGTAATGATGTCTTTCAGTCCTTCAATAAAGATTGAAACTTCCTCATCACTCATGGCCGGGTGAAGCGACCAACGCACCCAGCCCGGTTTTTCCGACAGGTCGCCATGATTAATCAAATCGGTGATTTCCTGCGAGCGTTCGGCATCAACCTGCAACAAAAAATGGCCGTAGGTTCCGGCACAGGCGCAACCACCACGAACCTGGATACCATAATGGTCGTTGAGTAATTGTACTAACAAATTATAATGAATGCCCGGTACATAAAATGAAATCACGCCCAAACGGTCTCGCTCGTTGTTAGCCAGTATTTTTACTTCAGGAATGCTATCCAACCCCTCAAAAGCCATTTTCGTTAATTCTTCTTCGCGCGTACGGATGTTGTCAATTCCCATTTGCTCTTTTAATTGAAAAGCCAAAGCCGTTTTGATCGACTGTAAAAAGCCGGGTGTGCCACCGTCTTCACGAGTTTCAATATTATCCACGTATTTGTACTTTCCCCAGGGATTGGTCCAATCGACCGTTCCTCCGCCGGGATGATCAGGCACTGGGTTGCGGTACATCGATTTGTCGAAGACCAAAACGCCGGAAGAACCGGGGCCTCCCAGAAATTTGTGGGGAGAAAACAGCACGGCATCCAGCTTCATCATCGGGTCTTTGGGGTGCATGTCTATTGTATCGTAGGGGGCAGACGCGGCAAAATCGATAAAAGCGACACCGCCATATTCATGCATGGTTTTAGCCATTTTAAAATAGGGTGTTCGAATACCTGTCACGTTTGAACAGGCCGTGAACGAACCAATTTTAAATGATCGGTCTTTGTATTCGTCCAACTTTTTACGCAGGTTTTCCGGGCTGACCAATAGTTTTTCGTCCGGTTCAACAATCACCACATCGGCAATGGTTTCGTACCAGCTGGTGTGGTTGGAGTGGTGTTCCATGTGGGTAATGAAAACCACTGGCTTTTCCCGTTCGCTGATACATTTGTTCCCCGAAAGTTTGCCACAAGTTTTCAAGCCCAGGATGCGTTGAAATTTGTTTATCACCGCTGTCATTCCGAATCCGGCAGTGATAATAACATCATTTGCCCCAGCGTTGACATGTTGTTTGATCAACTGATGCGACAGTTGATATGCTTTGGTCATCAGTGCTCCTGTTTCGCTCGTTTCACTGTGGGTATTGGCCACATACGGACCGAATTGCTGTAACAGTTTTTCTTCAATGGGGCGATACAATCGTCCACTGGCAATCCAGTCTCCATAGATAATTTTCTTTTTCCCAAAGGGACCGTCAAATGTTTTGTCGATACCGACAATATTGTCACGAAAGGGTTTGAAATAGTTCTCCAGGGTTGACATGATTTTTTTTAATTTCGATGCCCCACCAAATTACTGGTTCCTAATGACATAAAAACAGAAAAATGTCATCTTTTAGGCAGTGTTATTTTAGTCATTTATCGAAGGTGATGACAATTCGTCACTTTTGGCAAATGGCACAAGCTTTGAAAAGAAGCTGCCGTAAAATTGATGTCAAACTATAAAAATAAATAACGATGCAAAAAGGTAAAATTGGCGTATCCAGTGACAATTTATTCCCAATCATCAAAAAATTCTTGTATTCTGATCACGATATTTTTCTTCGTGAAATTGTGTCCAACGCCGTGGATGCAACTCAAAAACTGAAAACCCTGGCGGGGCGTGGTGAAACTAATGTTTCTACCGAAAATGCCAAAGTTCAGGTCTCGGTTGACGAGGACAAAAAGACGATCACCGTTTCGGATAACGGGATTGGAATGACAGCCGAAGAAATTGAAAAGTACATTAACCAGATTGCTTTTTCAGGTGCCAACGAATTCTTGGATAAATATAAGAAAGATGCGAATGCTATTATCGGGCATTTCGGACTCGGTTTTTATTCTTCGTTCATGGTTTCGAATAAGGTCGAAATTGTGACCAAATCGTATCAGGAAGGTTCGCAAGCTGTAAAATGGGAGTGCGATGGAAGTCCTGAGTATACCATTGAAGAAGCCGAACGCGAAGGAGTGGGGACTGATATCATCATGTATCTGAATGAAGATTCGGAAGAGTTTGCCAACAAAACACGAGTTGGGGAAATTCTGAATAAATACTGTAAGTTCTTGCCAGTACCGGTTGTTTTCGGAAAAGAAACGGAATGGAAAGACGGTAAAGAGGTTGAAACAGACCAGGAGCATCAGGTGAATGAAACAGCTCCAGCTTGGACAAAAATGCCGGTGGATCTGAAAGATGAAGATTATTCGGATTTCTATCGCAAGTTGTACCCGATGAGCGAAGATCCGCTGTTCCACATCCACCTGAACGTGGATTACCCATTCAACCTGACTGGTATTTTGTATTTCCCGAAGCTGAAGAATACCATTGAGGTTCAGAAAAATAAAATTCAACTGTATTCAAACCAGGTTTTTGTAACTGATTCTGTGGAGGGCATCGTGCCTGAATTTCTGACTTTGTTGCATGGAGTGATCGACTCACCGGATATTCCGTTGAACGTTTCACGTTCATACCTGCAGAGTGATTCCAATGTGAAGAAGATTAGTAGCCACATCACTAAAAAAGTGGCAGATCGCTTGAACCAATTGTTCAAAGACAATCGTGAAGATTTCGAGAAAAAGTGGGATGATCTGAAGATTTTCATCGAATATGGTATGCTGACTGATGAGAAGTTTGCCGAACGTGCGATGAACTTCCTTCTGTTTAAAAATACCGATGGCAAATACTTCACATTCGAAGAATATGAAAACCTGATCAAGGAAAACCAAACGGACAAAGACAACAAGTTGGTTTACCTGTACTCCAGCAATTTGGATGAACAATATACATTCGTTCAAACAGCGAAAGACAAAGGCTATGATGTGCTGATTTTGGATGATGTGTTGGCAACTCCGTTGTTGAACAAGTTTGAGCAACAATACACCGACAAACGTTTTGTCCGTGTGGATTCGGATGTGGTTGAGAACCTGATCCCGAAAGAAGATGAGAAAGACGACATGAGCTGGGAAGAGAAAGATGAACTGAGCCCTGTTTTCCAGGCAGTTTGTCCGCAAAACAATGGCGTCAACTACATCGTTGATTTCAAAAATTTGGGTGAAAATGGACAGCCAATCGTCATTACACGTAACGAGTTTATGCGTCGTATGAAAGACATGGGACAGCTGCAGGGCGGCATGAACATGTATGGCGATTTCCCGGATAGCTTGAATTTGGTGGTAAATACGGAACATCCGTTGGTGAAGAAAGTAATGGAGGCTAAAGACAAAAAGCTGGGTGACAAATTTACGACACTGAAAGAAGAGTTGGCTGCGAAAAAGCAGGAAGTTGAAACGTTGGAAAAAGCCAAAGAAGGCAAAAAGGACGAAGAAGTACCAGCAGCTGATAAAGAAAAGTTGGAAGATCTGAACAAAGCCGTTGCTGAGTTGGAGCAACAAAAGCGGGATAAACTGACTGACTTTGGACAGAAGAACAAGCTAACCAAGCAAATGGTGGACCTGGCATTGCTGGCCAATGGTATGCTCAAAGGTGAGGCTCTGGATCAATTTGTACGCCGCAGCGTTGAGTTGATCAAGTAAGCAAGTAAACAAAACAAATAGAACGTTCTTGGTTGTCAGGAAACGCCAGTAAAAGCACTTGGGGTGAATGCCTCAGGTGCTTTTTTTGCATGGTGGAATGAGCATGGAGCCTTTGTAGAAACTATTAAATAATGCTGGTACCGCTACTATTGACTTTGTAGTGTCACGACATGTCGTGGCCGTGGCCCAATTGTTGGATATTGTCACAGTGCTCTTTGTGTATCCCTCCGAATTTTCTGTGGTTAAAATGAATTGAGCGCTTTCTCGATTCGAAAACTCTTCGTGATTTTCTTCGTGTTCTTCGTGGTTGAAAAGTTACAGCCCAAAGGCTATTTTTATCCCTTCCACGGCCATTCCAGTTCCCATGATAGCCAAAATCAACCCCATAATTTTCCCGATGACCATGATTAAGTGGTTACCAAGTTTTCGGACGATCAGATCGCTCAAGGAAAAAGCCAGATAGGTGAGGTAGATCATCAAAGCAAAAATGACAACAACAATTGCAATGTGGACGTAACTTCCATTGGTGACGTTGTTCATGGCAGTGACAATGGTTCCTGGTCCTGCCAATATTGGGATAGCCAATGGCGAAATGGCAATGCCATCGTCCAATTCAATGTGCTCCTGATGTTGTACCTTCGATTTTTTCGATTGCAGCATTTCAAAACCGACATAGAATAACAAGATGCCGCCGGTCATTTTAAATGCAGGAATGGTGATACCGAACAATTCGAAAATGTATTTTCCCAAAACGACAAAAAATACCACAATGATGAAGGCGGTGAGGCAAGCTGTTTTAGCAATTTTCTTTTTCGATTGATCATCCTCATCGCCAACCAACCCGAGAAAAACAGGCGTGTTGGCAATCGGATTCATGATGGCAAAAAAGCCGGTGAATACGGAAAGGGCAAATGTGAAAAGTGATGTATCCATACTAGAATATTTTGGTTACCACAATTGGTGTACTTCCGGCTTGATGTACTGCTCGTAAATCTTGTTCATTTCGGTGATTTCAGCCTCGGACAGCGGTTTGGCATCGAAAACAGACAAATTTGAATGTACATGCTCCACTTTTGACGCCCCGGGGATGATGCAGCTTACTTCATCAAATTGAAGGATCCATTGCAGGGCCACCTGCGCCAGATTTTTCCGGTCAGGGAATAGATTTTTCAATTTAGCGACAGCCTTTAAGCCCAGTTCATAATCGATGCCCGAGAACGTTTCGCCTTTGTCGAAAGCAGCGCCATCGCGGTTGAAGTTGCGATGATCCCCTTCGCCAAAGGTGGTGTTTTCGTCGTACTTTCCGGTTAGCAAACCACTGGCCAGTGGCACCCGGACAATGACACCCACATTTTTCTTTTTCGCTTCTTTGAAGAATAATTCCGCCGGACGTTGCCGAAACACGTTGAAAATCATTTGTACTGTGTTGACGTTCGGGTATTCAATGGCTTTCAGGCCTTCTTCCACTTTTTCAACGCTCACACCCAGGTTGCGGATTTTTCCCTGGTCTTTCAGTTTATCAAATCGCTCAAAAATTTCCGGTCGATAGAAAACGTCGGTTGGTGGGCAGTGCAATTGGATCAGATCCAGCGTTTCCAACCCGGTGCGTTTCAAACTATCCTCTACATATTTTTGCAACACATCAGGCCGGTAACCTTCGCTTACGTGTGGATTGATTTGACGACCACATTTGCTGGCTACATAAATTCGCTCCGTACGTGACCGAACGACGCGTCCAACAGCTGTTTCGCTGAGACCATTTTCATACACATCGGCGGTGTCAATAAAATTTACGCCATTGTCAATAGCCGTGTTCAGAATCTTGTCTGCACTTTCATGGTCGAATGGAGAGCCCCATTTGCCACCCACTTGCCAGGTTCCCAATGATATTTCGGATACGTTGAAGCCAGTTTTTCCTAGTTGTCGGTATTTCATTTTGTTTAATTTTTTTAGGTTTTTGAAAATTGAGCCTTAAAGTTAGGCCTTTTTGAAGGCTTCAACGAATAATGAAAGTGAATAATGCTTAAAAGAGAGGGAGGAATTACCGGGTCAGACTTTCAGCTTAATGACAATTTCCGATCAGGATCGCTTTTCAGCTTCATTTATTGTAAATTTAGGATGCTGATAACGAACCTTATAAACTTAGACACATGAAAAAGCAAATTCTAAACCTGTTGGTGTTCACTATTCTGTTACCGGCTATTGCCTTTGCTCAGCATAAAATTGGAAATCCGGAGGAACATTTGCCAGCTAATATTACGCGGTTGACGCAATTTGGACAGCGGGCCGACTTTTCCCACGACGGCAAAAAAATCCTGTTTCTTGAGAAAACTTACGGTGATGTGTATGAATATGAATTAGCCACTGGAAAGATTTCGTTGATTACGGGGCATTTTTACCACGGGGGTTTTACGCGGGCATTGTACCTGGCTAACGGAGATGTTTTATTGTCTGGATGCACTAGTTTTGATGCAGCCAATCCACACGTAAATCGACAGAAAAAGGCTGAACTTTGGGTGTTGGATAAAAGTTACACAAAACCTCCTGTTCAGCTGGGCACCAAATGTTCGGAGGGGCCGGCCGTGTCGCGTAAAAATATGAAGATTGCCTGGACAGTGGCTGCCAACCAGTATCCTGATAGCATGAAAGAGGGACAATACCTTTTCTATCTGGCTGATATTGTCTACTCAAATGGCGTACCTCACCTGGCTAATAAAAAGGTGATTCTCGATAATGAAGATACGCCTTTTAAATCCATGGAAGTGCAGAATTTTGTGCCTCCATTGGAGAAATCGATCACCTTTTCAGCCTATGGATACAAGGGAACAGAAGTGATGCTTATGGATTTGGAAACTGGTAAAATTACTGACAGGTCAAATGCACCAAACGAATATGACGAGCCGGAAGGGATCTATCCGGATGGCAAGTACACCTTGGTGGAATCGGATAAGGAAACAGGTGCAGTGGATATTTACAAGCTGCCTCTTGATGGAAGCGGCAAGATGAAACGCATGACCTTTTTTAGTGACTACGAAGGCTATAAAAGTTCGAATCCGGTAGTCAGTGATGATGGCCGTTATATGGCTTTTCAAATTGCCAAGTCAACTGACCTGGCTGGTATTGGTTATGGCATCTTTCTGATGGATCTGGACGCTAAGAAATAAATTTGAAATATCAGCTTTTTTGGGGATGAAGAGCTTCCTAAAATTGGTTGATCAGGATTCCCATTCCAATGGCAAGCGCAAAACTAAGCATGGTGCCAATCAGCACATATTCAGCTTTTAGGTCGTCTTTAAACCGTAAAATTGATTTGGCAGCAATGAGGAATCCAACAGCTTGAAATTGATTCAGAATAATAAAAGTGAGTACCAGGAAGCGTTCGATAATACCGATTAATTTTCCGGCATTTGGCAAGTCGACATTGCCTGTATTGGTGGTTTGAACTTCGAAAGCATTGAAAATTCCCTTGATGAAAATATTCGCCGGTTTGGCGCAAAAAATGTAACCCGCGACAATGAGTAAATATTTGGCCTTTACAGGGATGCCGAATAGGGGATCCAGTTCAAAATAGCGATTGAAGAGGAGTACAACAACTGTTATTACGATCAGATGTAGTGCCTGGTCGATAAAAAAGGCATGTTTTCCCAGCTGGGGATGTGTGTTG
>DATFMO010000133.1:0-11737 GCA_035266925.1 Sunxiuqinia sp.
ATGGTATAATTTCCATCCGGGTCCGTAATAGTTCCGTTGGTCGTTCCTTTTACAACGATGGTAACACCAGGCAGCGGAGCACCGGAGGTATCGACAACCTTTCCGCTTACTTTCACTTCTTGTTGACTAACTTGATTTAAATCGCTGTTTAAATCTTTAGATAGTAATATCTGTCGGTCAATCACTTTATAATGAACACCTGTACCAGCGAAAACCTCGTTTAAAATGTCCTCAATTGTTCGTTGACTGACATCAATATTCACCTTGTTTTCAACATTGATTTTTGAATCGCTGTACAAAAAACGGTACTCGGTCTGTTCTTCAATTTGTGACAGAACATCCTTGATAGACGCATCTTTCATATTCAGGGTCAGGCGGGTAGTCTGCGAATATGAACTGGCCGAAACGTGCATGACGATGGCCAACATTAAAAAAGTAAATACTTTCATTGTTCTAACAATTTTGCCTATCGGCCTATCTCCTAAGCCAAATAGGGAAAAGACAACATTTTTTTTCATAGTTTTGTTTTCGAGTTTAATACTTGATTACCAGATTCCACAATGGTAAAATTTTAAATTCATCTGCAGGGATATGTTCCAGCATATTCCTGCTTTTTTTCATTCGAGAGATTTCAGATCATAGGCAATTTTTTTGCTTTTTATGTTTGATAATTTAGTACTACATTTTCTCCATCTATTGTATAGTTGAATGGGGTGACATAACGCATTAGTTCGAGCATTTCTCGTAAACTTTCGGTTTTTATCGTTAGTGTGTAACGGAGATCTTTAACAGCATCGAAATTACGAACCTTAATTTTCACGCCATACCACCGTTCCATGCGTATAACCAAATCACTCAACCGTTCGTTGTTGATTTTTAGAATATTGTCTTTCCAACTCAAATACAAATCCGGGTTAACGCGTGATATCGTGTATTTGTCGTCATTAGTCAGCGTAAAACGCTCCCCGGGATTCATTTTTATTTCCCCATGGTCATTAGAAATAATCGTGATAGCTCCTTCTTTTAGAATGGTTTCACTTTCTTTTAAGTCATCGTACGCTCTGACATTGAATTTGGTACCGTACACTTTGACAGAATAGTCATTGGTTTCCACGATAAATGGGCGATGTTTGTCCTTTGTAACTTCAAAATAGGCTTCACCTTCCAATTTCACTCTACGAAATCCTCCGGATGGATCAGCAGCATAGGAAAGCTTTGATCCTGAATTCAACCAAACCGTTGTTCCATCGGCAAGAATCACGTTACTTTTTTGACCATTGGGAACGATGTAACTAACCATGTGAGACTGGCGGGATGGAATGTAATCATTCGCGAACCAATAAACACTGATGGTCAACAATGGAATTAACAAAACAGCTGCAGCGCTCTGCCAAATAAACCGCATTCGTCGAACCCGCTTCCGCTCCCGCTCATTTTTTAAACGAAGATGATCTTTCAGTTGGTTCAACGAATCACTATACTCATCGCGATGAAGAGTGCCTTCGTTTATTGATAGCGTCTCCACAATTACACGTGCCTGTTCAATCAGTTTCACTTTCTCAGGAAAAACCTGCTGAAAGTTTGTCCAAAAAGTGGTCAGAATTTCATTGGGAACTTCAACCCAACGTCGAAAATCATCATCTTCGACAAATTCTTCAATCGTGTAATTTTTATATTTCGAATCAGGGCTCATTAATATCAGAGCTTTTACAAGTGTGTTTTATCAGTAATGGAGTTAGTTGAAATTTTATACTACCTAAAATAAGTGCTGTAAAACACATTTGTTAAAAAACGAAAAAAATTTGAAATTTATTATTAATTGGCGTATTACCTTCGGCCATCCATCAATAAAAGAATCAGGCTTTTACGAATCTCGCTACTCTCCAAGTCATCTTTTAATGATTTCATGGCGCGATTCATTAAATTTCTTACTGTTTGAATTTTTACGTCAAACATTTCTGCAATTTTCGAATAAGAAACATTGTCATAGAATCGCAAATAAATAATCTCCTGTTGTTTTCGGGAAAGCTTTTGAATAGCTGTCATCATTTTATGCTGAATTTCAGTTTCCACTTCCTTTTGTATCAGTTTGTGTTCAATGGATTCCAGCAAACTAAATTCCAACATTTCGTGTTGATCACTTTCGGTAGATACAATTTCGCTAATTTGGTGAAGTATTTTGTAGCGCAACGCTTTCAGGAGATAAAATCGAATGTTGTCGGTCGGACTCAACTTGTTGCCTGCATCAATCAGCTCAATAAATAATTCGTGAATCAGGTCTTTAATCAGCTCATCATTGGGTGTAAACTTTACCCCATAATGAAACAATGAGCTGTAGTTTTCTTCATAAATGGTTTCCAAAGCTTCAATGCTCCCATCCCTAAAACTATTCCAGATAATTTGATTCTTCAGCTGATTTGACACACTTGTTCCTTTGTAATAATCAGATAAGTTCAGAAAAATTTCACATAACATTTGCCGGGCAAATGATAAACCTAAACGGCCTTATTAATTATTTCAACATTAAAATAACATTTATACAAGACTACTTGTTGCTGCTTTTCGGTTTTTCCCAGTTCAATAACGATTTTCATTTAACTTCTGTTTCTCTTCTGCGACACACTTTGGTAACTCGAATTTTACAAAAGTAGGAACATTAAAAACAAAACTAATTATAAATTTCACGAGTTAAAAAAGGGAATTAGAAATTACCCTGACCGACGATCCCCATTATAAACTGAAAATCAAACACAGTTAACAGTGCATTTTTCAACGATCTTACAAGGTTTAACAAATCACTTAGGAAACGGATCAATGCAAATCAAGAGATCGTCGTGACACTTTTTTATTGTTATATTTGCGCAAACCCGTAAAAAGAGTCATGACTGTAGATCTATTCATTCCGTGCTTTATCGATCAGCTATACCCAAACACGGCTTTCAGTATGATAAATATTTTAAAGAAAGCAGGTATAGAAGTTTCCTATAATCCAGAACAAACATGCTGTGGACAACCATCATACAACAGCGGTTATTGGGATGAAACCAAAAAGTTGGCGCACAAATTTATTGATGACTTCCCGGGCGACAACCTGATTGTTAGTCCGTCAGCTTCATGCACTGGCTTCATCAAAAATTATTATGGTGATCTTTTCAGTAAAGAAGATCTGGATTACGAGATTCACCTGAAATTGAAAGAACGGCTTTTTGAATTAACGGACTTTCTCGTCAATAAAATCAACTTCACCGATTTTGGTGCGAGTTTTCCCCACAAAGTTTGTTACCACGACGCCTGTACAGCGCTCCGCGAATATGGTATAAAACGCGAGCCTCGCTTGCTGCTATCAAGGGTGAAAGGATTGGAATTGGTAGAAATGGAAGATACTGAAACCTGTTGCGGATTTGGCGGAACATTCGTTACAAAGTTCAAAGCTATTTCTACCGCAATGACAGAACAAAAAGTGGAAAACGCTTTAAAAACCGGTGCTGAATATATTATTTCAACCGAATCATCGTGCCTAATGAATATTGAAAGCTACATCAAAAAGAATAATCTTCCAATTCAACCGATCCACATTGCCGACATTCTAGCCAGTGGATGGGAATAATAATACTTATTTATAATTTACGGGTTTTAATAACAATTTGATGTGTATGATTTATAACACATTAAAAATTTAAAATTCTTTACATTCTTACTCTAACATTTCAATACCTATTACGTAAATCTTTATCCAGTGAAGAAGTAAAAACAAAACTTACTGGGGTCTTATTTCTCTAACTTAAATCGTAAAAGTCACGCCATTGTTAGACTCTTACGAATGTTTCAGCGTATCCATTAACTTTTTCGAATAAAAACTGGCTCAAATGAAAGTACGTATCAGCGAGACAAATAATCCGCACGAGGAAAAGGTACATCGTGTGAATTATTTACGATCAGACAACCGGCGGTTGTATAAACCTCAAACTGACAAAAAAGGATTGCATTGCGAAGGTGAACGATTTGGCTATGTCGTCGACTGGCAAATCTCAGAAAAAAAACGCGATACGGTTGAAATCCTTTAAAAATACCGGGTTTCACCCAAATTTTCAACCACCCCTATTATCACATAGCTAACTAGCAAGAAGAACTATTTTTTGTTTCGAAAATTCCAATTCGAAACTTTTTCACGTCTGCATTCAAATAGTTTAGGGGATTGGTGTGTGATATTGAATTCCAGACTTTTTAAAAGTAAGAAGTAATAGCGATCATGAAAGTACTCATGTTTGGTTGGGAATTCCCACCCAACATCTCAGGAGGATTAGGAACAGCCTGTTACGGGATCACCAAAAGTCTGGCCGATTTTCCGGATGTTGGAATCACTTTCGTAATCCCCAAAGCACAGGGCAACGAAACTAAAAACAAAATCAAACTAATTGGTGCCAACCAAATCGACCTGATAAAAAGCAAAATCAGAAAAGAGCGTCTGACTCTCCCCGTCGAATGCTACAGTGTCGAATCCCAGATCGTTCCCTATGTCAGTCCGGCGTCCTTTGAGAAAAGGAGCCAATATCAGTCCAACAGGTCCATCCCAGAAAGCAGTCCGGAACAACTTCCACAAAACATGGCGTTTTCCGGAGGCTACGGCCGGAACCTACTGGATGAAATTCAAAACTTTTCCGTAATTAGTGAATACATTTCAACGCAAACAGACTTTGATGTAATCCATGCACATGATTGGCTGACTTTTCCCGCGGGAATAGCGGCAAAAAAATTATCCGGTAAACCCTTGGTAATCCATATCCACGCCACCGATTTTGACCGAAGTGGCGGCAAAATCAATCCGCGGGTTTTCAACATTGAAAAAGAAGGGATGGACCTGGCAGATAAAATTGTTTGCGTAAGCAACCGCACCCGGCAAATGGTGATTGACAACTACCATATCGATCCCGAGAAAACGACCACTGTTTATAACGGCGTCGAATTTTCAAATTCCCAAAAGCTAACACTTCCGCTCCAAAAAAATTCTGATAAAATTGTCACGTTTCTGGGAAGAATCACCCTACAAAAAGGTCCCGGCTATTTCATCCAAGTTGCAAAACTCGTTCTATCCCGAATGAAAAATGTTCGTTTCATTATGGCTGGGAATGGCGATCTCTACGGCGATATTATTCGTAAAGTCGCCGCCGAAAAAATTGGTGATCGCTTTCTCTTTACTGGATTCTTAGAAGGTGATGACGTTTGCCGGATGTTGAAACTCTCCGATGTTTTTGTCATGCCATCCGTTTCTGAGCCTTTTGGTATTTGTCCGCTGGAAGCCATGCAAAGTGGCGTTCCTGCAATCATCTCCAAACAATCCGGCGTTTCTGAGATAGTCAAACATGCAATCAAAGTTGATTTTTGGGATGTTCATGCGATGGCTGATGCCATCCATGCTTTGCTCACCTACCCGGCAATGAATCACATGATGACAACGAATGCCATGAATGAATCACGGGAAATAAAATGGGAACATACGGCCCAACAACTCCGCCGCATCTACCTGGAAATGATACGCGCCTGACTCAACTCTCAAAAAATAATTTGAATAAATTTGCTAAAAGCTGCCCGAAAAGAAGTTCAGGTTGCCATGAACAACACTTTTGGTTTAGGCGGCCACATTGCTGTTTCTATATTCAAAAAATACCAATCCTAAAACAAAAAGGGAATGTCACATATACAGACATTTCCTTTCCTTTAATTCTTATTCAAAGATTTAATTCAATCCCATTTCCTTCAATATTCGCAAGGTGAGAAAGCTGGCCGGACGAACCATTCCGCCATGGTCAAATCCTTCCATCTCGTACAAATGGGTGTCTGCATGACCAACCACTTTCATCATGCGATACATGTACGCGTTTTCCTCATAGCGACCAAGCATTTCCTTTTCGCGGTCACCAGTAATTAAATAAAGAGGCGGTGCATCTTTTCGCACAAAATACAATGGTGCAAACTCGTCAATAATTGGTTGTGTTCCGGGAATGCCCCGCTCCTTTCGCACCGTAAAATGCGTGATGGTATGGCCACTAAAAGGAATCAGTGCAGCAATCTGATCTGCATCCACACCGAATTCAGCTAAATAGTGCTTGTCCATGCCAACCATGCTGGTGAGATAGCCACCTGCAGAATGGCCGGAAACCACAATTTTTGCATCGGAACCACCATATTCCTTGATATGATGAAATACCCAGGCAACGGCTGCAGCAGCATCATCAATGTAAGCCGGGCATTTGACTTTTGGATTGAGCCGATAGCTCACGTCAACCACAGCAATGCCTTTGTTCCTCCAATCTTCCGGGATGTATCGTTCACCGCCAGTCAGCCCGCCACCATGAAACCACACAATCGTGGCAAACCCGGGTTTGTTTTCCGGATAATAAACATCCAACCGGCAACGTTCTTTCATGTAATCAGTGAGATTTACGCCTTCCCGATACAAAATATCCTTGTCGGTTTTGTACGTTATATCCTGAGCAAATACGGAAATTGAGAAAGTTAAAACAATCAGGATTGATCCTGTTAAAAATCGGATAGTTTTCATCGTTTGAGAGAATTAATTAGTGGGAATGAAGTTAGTTAAAATGGCTTTTCGGAAAAATAAAAAACACCAATAGAGTTATCCTGAATTTGTTTCAGTATCTCCCCAAATTATAATCAGCCCCTGAAACAATCCTAAAACGAACGGGACAGGATCAATTCTTCAACAGAAAAGATTGCTAAAAGACCTGCATTTTGTGCAACCTATGATACTGTCCATTTTGAGCCAGCAGTTCGTCATGATTTCCCATTTCTACAATTTTGCCATCCAATAACACATAGATGACGTCAGCATTTTTAATGGTTGACAATCGGTGTGCAATCACCATTGAAGTCCGGTTCTTCATCAGGTTCTCCAACGCCTCCTGCACCAATTTTTCCGATTCGGTATCCAAAGCAGAAGTAGCCTCATCAAGAATCAGGATCGGTGGGTTTTTCAGGATTGCCCGTGCAATGGAAATCCGCTGCTTCTGTCCTCCGGAAAGTTTATCGCCCCGATCACCAATATTGGTCATATAGCCATTCTCAGTGGCCATAATAAAATCATGCGCATTGGCAATTTTTGCTGCATTAATCACATCTTCCTCAGTGGCACCTTCAACACCAAAAGCGATATTGTTCAAGAATGATTCATTGAAAAGAATCGGCTCCTGGTTGACATTTCCCATCAGATTGCGCAAATCGTGAATTTTCATATCACGAATATCCACACCATCAATGAAAATGCCGCCTTCGGTCACATCCCAGAAACGCGGTAATAAGTCCACCAGCGTCGTTTTCCCGGATCCCGACTTTCCAACAAACGCTACGGTTTGCCCCTTTTTGATGGTCAGATTCACATTATCCAGCACGTTGTCTTTCACGTATTTGAAACCAACATCCCGGTATTCAATGGCTTCTTCAAATGCCGGTTTGTCCTGGGCATTGGGCACATCTTTGATCAATATCTCCTGGTTTAAAATCCGGTCGATCCGCTCCATGGAAGCCAGTCCTTTTTGAACACTATACAAACCGGTTGAAAAGGCCTTTGCCGGGTTGATGATGTTGTAAAAGAAAAGCAAGTACACCATGAATTCCTCTGGAGCCAGTGCTCCACTTTTGCCATTAAATATAAGGTTTCCACCGTACCACAAAACCATGACAATGACTGCTGTCCCCATGAATTCACTCATTGGGTGAGCTAAAAAGTATCGGCTCATCAAGCTGTTCATGATCGTCCGGTAATTTTCATTTTCACGCTCGAAACGCTTCAAAGCTTGTTTCTCAGCCGTAAATGCCTTGATCACCCGAAGTCCGGAAATGTCCTCATCAATAATCGACAAAATTTCACCTTGCTTATTTTGTCCTTTTCGCGACTGTTTTTTCAGGCTTTTCCCTACACCACCAATCAGCAATCCACTAACAGGCAACATGATGAACACAAAAAGTGTAAGCGACCAGCTCACATAAACCATGTAAAGCAGTGAAACCAAAATGATAATCGGGTTCTTGAACATGATATCGATGGAGTTCATCACCGAGTTCTCAATCTCCTGTACGTCGCCGGTCATCCGGGCCATAATGTCTCCTTTGCGTTCATCTGTGAAGAATCCCAGCGGAAGCTCCAACATCTTTCGATAGATTCGACTTCGAATATCACGGACCACTCCGTTGCGGATCTTCACGGTCATCAAACTGGCGAGGTAAATGAATCCAACCTTCAAAAAAACCGTCAAAATCATAAAAGCACCGATATAAATCAGTGTTGATGATTTTCCATAAGTATCACTAACCCATGTAATTAGATATCCCAGGTTATTTTGAATCACGTCGGCCGACATCCGATACGGCATCAATTTATGGACCGCTTCTTGTGTACCGAATAGAATCCCCAAAACAGGCGCAAGCAAAGTGAACGAAAAAGCTGTAAAAATAGCAGATAGCAAATTGAACAAGAAGTTCAGAGCGACTTTGCCTTTATAGGGCGGTAAAAACCGACGCAGTAATTTGACGAAATCTTTCATTCAGAATTTTTCAAATGATATTGGAAGCAAAATTATGGCAAACTATTGATGTATCAAGTAATTCTTCACCAAAATTTCAATTGATGAAGAATTACTTAACTAAACCTTTCCAGGCGATTTTAGTTTGGGACCGTGTTTGAGTTGCTATTCCAACCCCTTAAAAGATCCCGGTATAATTTTGTGGTGTAATTTTTTTCAGCTCGTCTTTCAATGAATCACTGATCTCCAAGGTATCGATAAACTCATGAATCACTTCCTGGCTCATTTTCTTATTGGTACGAGTCAGGTTCCGCAGTGCTTCATACGGATTTGGATAGGCTTCGCGGCGCAAAATCGTTTGGATTGCTTCCGCAACAACGGCCCAGTTTTTTTCCAAATCAGCTTCAATTGTATTCTGGTTAATCAGCAGTTTATCCAATCCTTTGATGGTTGAATTAATGGAAATCAGCGTGTGTCCCAGTGGAACGCCGATGTTGCGAATCACGGTAGAATCTGTCAGGTCTCGTTGCAGACGCGAAATCGGTAATTTTGCTGAAAGGTGTTCAAATAGTGCATTGGCCAAACCAATGTTTCCTTCGGAATTCTCAAAATCGATCGGATTCACTTTGTGTGGCATCGCCGACGAACCAACTTCACCTTCTTTAATTTTCTGCTTGAAATACTCCATGGAAATGTAAGTCCACATATCTCTATCCAAATCCAGAATCACATTGTTGATACGTTTCAGCGCATCGAAAATGGCCCCGTGATTATCATAGTGCGTGATTTGTGTGGTGTATTGCGAACGTTGTAACCCCAGTGAGTCCTTTAAAAACGTGTTACCAAATTCGGCCCAGTCAATCTTTGGATAAGCCAGGTTGTGTGCATTAAAGTTTCCGGTTGCTCCACCAAATTTGGCATCGCAGGCAATGGCTTTTAACTGCTCCAATTGGACCTGGATTCGTTCGATAAACACGCGAATCTCTTTCCCAAGGTTGGTTGGCGAAGCAGGCTGACCATGTGTTTTTGCCAACATCGGAATGTCTTTCCATTCTGTTGCCAGGCTTTCCAATTTAGTCAACAGACTTTCAATGGCTGGATAGTATTCTTTTTCAATGGCATCTTGAATGGATTTCGGCACAGCCGTATTATTAATATCCTGCGAAGTCAATCCGAAATGGATAAATTCTTTGTAGGCCTGCAATCCCAACTTATCAAATTCTTCCTTGATAAAATATTCAACTGCTTTTACATCGTGGTTGGTTATCTTCTCAATATCTTTGATTCGTTGCGCATCGTCCACCGTGAAGTTGGAAACCAATTGCCGAAGTTTTGGGAAAAAAGCCTGGTTAAAGCTTGCCAATTGTGGCAGCGGCAATTCGCACAAAGCAATAAAATATTCCACTTCCACAAATACCCGGTATCTGATCAGGGCATACTCCGAAAAGTAATTCTGGAGGTTTTCAACTTTCGATCGGTAACGGCCGTCAATGGGCGAAATAGCAGTGAGTAAATTCAGTTCCATGTCTTTATTTTTTTCGAGCCACAAAGGTAGCAAAAATTTCACGCTTATATTGAGGGTTTCACTCTAAGTGAAGCCCTCAATAGCAACAAGCAAAACTTTCCAATTGTCGATTAAAAATCGGCATGCCCTGTACATCACAACGGACTGTGCTTTTCACTCAGCAGCCATCGTTAAAACTAACAAGCTCCAAATTCAGTAAGTGAGCTTTCCCTACGAATAGTTATTGACCAGATCAACTTTCCCCCAGGTAATTTTCTTGTAAACAAAAAGCTGATTGAGAAAAAGAATGATGCCTGCATAGCTCGGGATAAGTAACAGGTTTGCATACCTGAACGCATACTTCAACAAGGCAAAATGCGAAAATCCCAGTACTGCGATGATTGCCATTGTCCCAAAAATTTTCAAGATGACCGTTCCACCTTGTCCACTTTTCTCCACCGAAAACGGGAAACTTAACTGCTGGAAATAATAAACCAGAAGAATTACCATATAAATAGCTAGAAAAACAATAAAAACATCAGGCAAAACCCGGATTCCCCAAAGGGTACAAACAGCAGCTCCCACTACCAGGTAAAGCGGGACGAAAAAACGGGCAAAAACAGCCTTGATACAACCTTTGAAGAAATTGGCCGGAGTTGACAAAGGCACTGATTTGAACAGCCAGGTTTCGTGCTGGCTATTCCCGGTAAGCAATGCAGCCGGTAAAGTCACCGCAACAAACATAAATGCATATAAAACCACCAAAAATTTATCACTGGTAAGCAAATCCGAAAAATTAAACCCTTTTTTGAAAATTGGAAACACCACCATAAAAACGATGTACCCAATTGATGGAAGCACCCGCTGCATGAAGTTACGCTCCCGACCAACCATTTTCCACATCAGTTTGAACGCTGCGCGCTCTTCGTTGCCATACACAAAAAGTGCCTGTAATGCTCGAAACCAAATAGTCGTTCGGCTACGGCCAGTCCTTACCTTCGAAGCTTTGTCCCCCTGTTCCAGGTCCATTAATTTTTGGCTGAATACCGGATTGAGATATTTCCCTGCAACATAGATTGCGAAGAAAGGCACAACAAGCGTTTCAACCACGAAAACAGAATGATGAAGATCTAAATTTCGCTGAATGATTGTTTCAATAAACCCTGAAAAGAAAGCCGGTGGAATTAAAAAAGAATACCAGTTTATCGTCAACACAAGGTTGGCCAATTGTGTTTTATCAACAATATTCACTCCAAATTGATAAGCTGCCATAAAAAATATTGCAACCGCAATTTGAAAATACATCAGTACACTTTTAAGCCGCTCTCCACTGGCGATACGCATGATGCCCAGATACAAGATATTTGACAGAAACAGCGTGAACAACACATTCAGGACAACCGTGAACAAAAAAACCAATCCCGACAAAACACCAAATTTGATCATGGATACAATCAACAGGGGTACGGAAAGATTGATGGCCATCATGCCCAGATAAGCAAAAACATGCGCATTCCGGGCCAATCCAATCGTATTTCCTTTTATTGGAAGTGGCTGAATAATTGCATTCTCACTCGTATCGAACAAAATGGAAGTGAATTCGGAAATGATCATCATCGCCATCATGACCATCATTAGTAGGTGGGCAAAATAAAAGAAGGTCAGCAGTTGTTGCATCGGACTTAAAAGCATCACA
>DATFMO010000134.1:0-4240 GCA_035266925.1 Sunxiuqinia sp.
AATTTGTTTAATGTACCGACACGATTTAAAGGCAATCTTACCATTCTTGACTGTTCTGCAATTGCCTGCATAATTGATTGTCTTATCCACCAAACTGCATAAGAAATAAATTTAAAACCTCTGGTTTCATCAAAACGTTCAGCAGCTTTAATCAATCCTAAATTTCCCTCATTAATGAGATCCGGAAGACTCAATCCCTGGTTCTGATACTGCTTGGAAACAGATACCACAAACCGTAAATTGGCTTTAATTAATTCTTCAAGAGCTTCCCGATCTCCCTTCCGTATACGCTTGGCAAGTTCAACTTCCTTCTCGGCCGTTAACAATTCCACCTTGCCAATTTCATGCAGGTACTTATCCAATGATAAGGTCTCCCTGTTTGTTACTTGTTTGGTGATTTTCAACTGTCTCATGTGGCTCGGGATCAATTTGAGTTAATACAATAAACAAAGCATCTTAGACTTTGCTTTTGAGAAAGTGAAAATAGTCAATAAACCGATAATATTATAATTCTTTGGAATTTTTTCATGAATTAACGAAATTTGTAGCCGAATCAACGCTTTCACTGTACGAATGAACTAAAGGGAGAAGATTTTGTTTTAAATTTTAATCCGACTGAAAGTAAAAAATCTCAATTTTTAAATCTTTTTTTGGGGAATAAGTTCTTATTACTTATTATTGCAGAATATTTCGATAGAATACTTTATCCTATAGATTTTTTTCCAAAAAGACATTTATATTTCTCCTCCAGACATTATTTGGATATATTTAATTTTCAAAAAATATGTATGACATTATTGAATTAAGCAAAAAGTTGGTTCCCGAACTTAGGGAAATCGCTAAGGAGCTTAAAATTAAGAAAGTAGAATCCTTCAAGAAGCAAGACCTGATTTATAAGATATTAGATACACAGGCAATTATCGCTTCAGAAAAAAAATCAGATTTACCTAAAAAAGACAAACCCCAAAAGAAATCTTCTAACACACCTGTGTCAAAAGACCAAAAACAGGATGATCAAAAGCTGAAAAAGCGGAAACGGACGACGGTCGTAAAAGCTGGCTCATTTTTCGACAAAAATAAAAAATCGAATGAGCCAAAGGATGAAAATGAGAATCAACAGAAACAACCGCAGCAACCGCAACAACCGCAGCAACCGCAGCAACCGCAGCAACAACATCCGAAATCACAGCAGCATACTGAGAAACAAAAAGACAAACCATCAAAGTCTCAGGAATCAAAAGGTCAAGACAGCAAGCCTACTATAACCATTAAAAAGGCTGACAAATCAGGGACGGATCAGGAATCGAGAGATTCTCAACAACCGAAAGAACAAAAGAAAGATCAACGCAATAAACCACAAAAGCACCAAAAGTGGGAAAATCAACCCTACAATAAAAATAAAAATGGCAACAATGGCGCAGATGCCAAAACCTATGAATTTGAAGGAATTATTACAAATTCAGGGGTTCTGGAAATCATGCCTGACGGCTATGGTTTTCTGCGTTCGTCTGATTACAACTACCTGAATTCACCGGATGACATTTACGTATCTCAATCGCAAATCAAACTTTTTGGATTGAAAACCGGCGACTCCGTAAAAGGGACTATTCGACCTCCGAAAGAAGGCGAGAAATATTTTCCACTAATTAAAGTAGTGGAAATCAACGGCAGAACACCTGACTACATTCGGGATCGTGTTCCATTTGATCACCTGACGCCATTGTTCCCAAATGTCAAATTCAACCTGATCGGCAATGGACATGACAATATTTCGACTCGCGTAGTTGATTTATTTTGTCCGATTGGGAAAGGACAGCGTGGATTGATCGTTGCCCAACCCAAAACCGGTAAAACCATGCTACTGAAGGAGGTGGCCAACGCTATTGCTGTAAACCACCCGGAAGTGTACATGATTGTCCTGTTAATTGATGAACGTCCGGAAGAGGTGACTGATATGGCACGCAGTGTAAATGCTGAAGTTATTTCATCAACCTTCGACGAACCTGCTGACCGTCATGTGCGAGTAGCCGGCATGGTTCTGGAAAAAGCGAAACGTTTAGTCGAATGCGGACATGACGTAGTGATCCTATTGGATTCAATCACTCGTCTGGCTCGTGCATACAATACTGTGGCTCCGGCTTCAGGAAAAGTGCTTTCCGGTGGTGTTGATGCCAACGCTTTGCACAAACCAAAACGTTTCTTTGGCGCTGCTCGAAACATTGAAGAAGGTGGTTCATTGACAATCCTGGCAACAGCCCTGACAGAAACAGGCTCGAAAATGGATGATGTGATCTTCGAAGAGTTTAAGGGAACCGGTAATATGGAGCTGCAGCTTGACCGTAAATTGTCGAACAAACGGATCTTCCCAGCTGTGGATATTGTATCATCAAGTACACGCCGCGAAGACTTGTTGCTTTCGAAAGGTGTTATGGATAAAATCTGGATTTTGCGAAATTACCTGGCAGATATGAATTCGCTGGAAGCAATGGATTTCATCAAAACAAGACTGATGCGCACTGATTCAATCGAAGAGTTTCTCATTTCAATGAATAGCGAATAAGAAAATACAACCGTATAAAAATGAAAAAGCCGCTTGCAACAAACAAGCGGCTTTTTCATTTTTATACAATTGGTTCGGTTTGTTTTCTCAAAAACTGAATTTGCTCTTCATCCAACAGCGGTGATAATTCATCAAAAACGCGTTGATGGTAGGCATTCAGCCATTTTAGCTCACCGTCGTTCAGCAGAGTTGGCTCGATCAATCGTCGATCAATTGGACACAATGTCAACGTTTCAAATTCCAGAAAGCGGCCAAAATCCACTTCATCTTTTTCTGAACACACAATCACATTTTCAACCCGGATTCCGTATTCTCCTTCACGGTACAGTCCTGGTTCATTCGACATGACCATTCCCGGCTTTATGGTGTGCTCATTGTACTCCTGACGAATGCTCATCGGTCCCTCATGGACGTTCAGAAAATAACCAACACCATGACCTGTTCCATGCCCATAGTTCAACTGGTTTTTCCAAAGTGGCAAGCGGGCAAAACCATCTAGCTGGCAACCTACAGTTCCCGCTGGAAATTGAGCCATGCTCAAGTCGATCATCCCTCGCAAAACCAGGGTAAAATCCCGTTTCAGCCGTTCTGATGGTTCTGAAAGTGCAATGGTACGTGTGATATCTGTGGTTCCTCCAAGATACTGCCCACCTGAATCGACTAACAAAACACCCTTTGCCTTAATTTCGGCAGCTGTTTCCGGTGTCACTGACCGATGGACGATGGCACCATTTGCATTCAGCCCCACAATAGGATAAAAACTGTCCCCCTGGAAATCGGATTGCTTCGAGCGGAATTCGTTCAGCTTTTCAACAACATCATATTCCGTAATTGTGATTTTCCCAACGTTTTGATCCAGCCATTGCAAAAATCCAACCATCGCGACCCCATCTTTTTTCATGGTTTCACGAATGTGAATAATTTCAAAGGTTGACTTTTGAGCTTTTAACAAGGTGGAAGCTGAAGTTTGTTCGACGATTTTCACGGCAGAAGGAATACCCTCAAGCGCTGCCTGGCTTGTTTTCGAAGGATCCACCATCACAATGCTGTCCGATGAAAGTCCGGCAATGAATACAAAGAAATCAGCATAATCCCTCACTTCAATGCGGTCTTCTTGCAATTTCCCCTTCAATTCTGAATTTATTTTGACCGGATCAACAAACAAAATCTTCAAATCCTTCGAAATAAATCCATAGCTCACAAAAACAGGATTGTAGGGCACATCTTTTCCCCGCAAATTAAATGCCCATGCGACATCATCCAATGCTGTGAGCAGAGTACTATTCGCTCCATTGATTTCGACATATTTTAAAATGTCTTCTATTTTATCTGATCGTTTCGATCCTGCAAATTGAAGGTCATGTTCGAAGATTTCCTCTTCCGGTAATCTGGGGCGCCCTGCCCATAACTCATTCAGCAAATCACCAGTATCTTTTACTGAAAGACCATGATCTGTAAGTCCGTCTTTTAACTGGTTAAATTGAGCGACAGAAAGACAGGCATAATCAGTTCCAACAACATCACCTTTCTCTAAACTACCTGCCAACCATTGCGCTGGCTCAGGTGTTTCCGGCATTCGTTGTTTCATCAACTCAATTCCAGTTCCCCTCAGTTCCTCAGCAGCCTGAATAAAATACCTTGAATCGGTCCACAAAGCTGCCTTGCCGAGCGTGACAACGA
>DATFMO010000135.1:0-2855 GCA_035266925.1 Sunxiuqinia sp.
AGACTGGTCTGGAATTTATTGTGGTGAAAAAGCAATCATTGCTCATGAGCGACTTTCAATTGTTGATCCCGAGTCTGGTGGTCAGCCTTTATACAGTAAAGATCGCAAGCTGATTCTTGGAGTGAATGGTGAAATTTATAACCACCAGGAAATTCGTGAACAAACAAAAGATAAATACGAGTATCAAACCGGGTCTGACTGCGAGGTGATTTTGGCCTTGTACCAGGAAAAAGGAATCGATTTTCTGGATGACCTGAGTGGTATTTTTGCTTTTTGTTTGTATGACGAAGAAAAAGACGTGTACCTGATCGGTCGTGACCATATTGGTATCATTCCGTTGTACATGGGATGGGACAAGCATGGAAACTTCTACGTAGGTTCTGAATTGAAGTCATTGGAAGGTGTTTGTACAAAGATCGAGGAATTTCCTCCTGCAAGTTATTTGTACAGCGGAGACGGTGAAATCAAACGTTGGTGGAACCGCAACTGGACAAGCTATGATAATGTAAAAGATAGCACAACTACTGTTGAAGAATTGAAACAAGCAATGGAAGCTGCCGTGCACCGTCAATTGATGTCGGATGTCCCATACGGGGTTTTGCTTTCTGGGGGATTGGATTCATCAGTGACTTCTGCCTTAGCAAAGAAATATTCTGGTAAGCGCGTGGAAGATCAGGACCAGAAAGACGCCTGGTGGCCACAGTTGCACTCGTTTGTGATTGGCCTGGAAGGCTCGCCGGACTTGATTGCCGCCAAAAAGGTAGCAGACCATATCGGAACCATTCACCACGAAATTCACTATACCATTCAAGAAGGCTTGGATGCCATTCGCGACGTGATCTACCACATTGAAACATACGATGTGACCACCATTCGCGCATCAACCCCGATGTACATGTTGGCCCGTGTCATCAAATCAATGGGGATTAAAATGGTGTTGACAGGTGAAGGTGCTGATGAGATTTTTGGTGGTTACCTGTATTTCCACAAAGCACCAAACGCTGAAGAGTTTCATAATGAAACACTCCGAAAACTCAGCAAGCTGAATTTGTACGATTGCTTGCGTGCCAACAAATCATTGGCTGCATGGGGTGTTGAAGGACGTGTACCATTCCTTGATAAAGAATTTATTGACGTAGCGATGGGCATGAATCCAAAAGATAAAATGGCTGGCAATGGAAAAATGGAGAAATGGGTAGTCCGCAAAGCCTTTGAAGATATTTTGCCGGAAAGTGTCGCCTGGAGACAGAAAGAACAGTTCTCTGACGGTGTTGGCTATGGCTGGATTGACACCCTGAAACAAATTGCCAAAGAGCAGGTGTCTGATGAAATGATGGCCAATGCACATTATCGTTTCCCAATTAACACTCCAAGATCAAAAGAAGAATATTTGTACCGTAGCGTTTTTGAGGAGCATTTCCCATCAGATGCAGCAGCAGCTTGCGTACCTTCTGTTCCTTCAATTGCATGCAGTACTGCAGAAGCGCTGGCGTGGGACGAATCATTCAGAAATAACGCCGATCCATCAGGTCGTGCCGTGAGTGGCGTTCATACGCAGGGTACGATTTTTGAAAAATAATTGAGGTAGACCAAACCTGAAATCTATAAAAGTTGCATTTCGGTGCAGCCACACATTTTTGCCAAAGAATGAGTGAGCCAGTGTATTTTTGCACTGGCTTTTTTCGTGAAGAAGCAATTCTTTTGGAAAGATTGGCGCAGTTGAAATAGTAATGGACATTTCGTATCGCCATTGTAGTAATTGAAGATTTACTGTTTTTTATATGAACACAGCGTAGCTTTCAACAGGTATTGATCCGTTAGAAATAGGGCTGGTGGTGTTCAACAATGTCATCGCCCTGTGGAGAACCGGAAATCAACACTCCATCAAATTTGATGACCTCCCGTGTAATGTTTCTTTGTCGGATAATTCGTTGCAGGTTTTCGGCAAATTCCATTACGTCCGGTTCTGCACTATTGATCACCAGTGTTTTCAATGTTTTTAGTTCGAAGTTAAAAGAAAAGGAGTCAATGGGAAAGAATTTACCATTGTAAAACCTGTATTTTGTTTGGTTTGGTACCGTTGCTTTTACGTAATTTTGCCATTCAATTAAACCAGACTAAGATTAGATAATCTTTTCGTAGAACTCTTTTTATGGCCTATTTGGGTGAATCTGCGGCATTGTTGACCGCTGTTTTTTGGACTGTGACGAGCATGGCGTTTGAGTCGGCCGGGAAAAAGGTGGGCTCACTGGCAGTCAACCTGATCCGCCTGGTGCTCGCATTTGGTGTTTATGCCATTTACATGCAGCTGGTTCGGGGCTTATGGTTTCCGTTTGATGCCACAACAGAACAATGGCTGTGGCTGTCCTTGTCAGGCCTGGTTGGTTTTGTGATTGGTGATTTGTTGTTATTCCAGGCGTTTGTAGTGGTTGGGGCCCGTATCTCCATGTTGATCATGTCCATGACACCTCCGTTTACCGCCTTCATTTCTTACTTCGTTTTGGGCGAAGTACTTTCACCAATGAATTGGTTCGGCATGGTGATCACCCTTTCCGGGATCAGTATGGTCATTTTAAAACGGGAGGCTCCGGCAATGAGTGGGGGGCAAAAACTTCGTAGACGGTTAACTTCTACTTATTCCATTCCTGGAGTTCTTTTAGCTTTGGGTGGTGCTTTAGGACAGGCAACCGGTTTGGTATTGAGCAAAAAAGGGATGGGGTCGTACAATGCTTTTGCGGCTTCACAGATCCGGGTGTTGGCGGGTACCGTTGGCCTTGCTATTTTATTTCTGATTATGAGACGTTATCATCGCGTTTGGGCAGCCCTGAAAAACAAGCCGGCGATGAAAAGCATTT
>DATFMO010000136.1:0-11712 GCA_035266925.1 Sunxiuqinia sp.
GTCAATAAAAAACAGGCGGCTATCTGGAAACAGATCGCCATTTATTTCCGTGATTACGATGAACATCTGCTTTTTGCCGGCGCCAATGAACCCAATGCCGATACTCAGGAAAAGGTGAATGTTTTGAATGTTTACTTGCAAACTTTTGTGGATGTCGTTCGCTCAACCGGGGGGCACAATGCCTATCGCAATTTGATTATCCAAGCTCCAAACACGGATATTGATTTGGCCGACCAATACATGACGCTGCCCACAGATCCAACTGAAAACCGTCTGTTGGCGGAGGTTCATTATTACTCTCCCTGGAATTTCTGTGGAATGACCGAAGATGCTGATTGGGGCAAGATGTTTTATTTCTGGGGAACCGGCTATCATGTTGATGGAGCCGGTGACCGCAATGCGAACTGGGGAGAAGAAGACTATGTGAGAGGCCAGTTTCAGAAAATGAAAACAAAATTTGTGGATCAGAGCGTGCCCGTAATTTTAGGAGAATTTGGTGCGGTGCACCGTACACTTGGCGACGCAGATTGGCAGAAAGCACATGATAAATCCCGTGCGTATTTCTTTGAATATGTGGTGCAGGAAGCCAAAAACTATGGTTTGGTTCCCTTCGTTTGGGATGCCAATAACGATGTCATTGATCGGCAGGCTAACGCGGTGGGTGATCAAAAAGCCTACGATGGCCTGAAAAAAGGAGCCGAGGACGGAGGCTATCCATTCTAAGAGGTAGAAGCTGTGAATGTTGAATTTTTTTGTCATTAACAGATTGCCTGAAAGGCAAAGAGGCAGATGAACCGGCCAAATTCCGGTCGTGGGAAATCATTGGGTAATAGAATATCACTTTTGGCGACCGGGCAGAAGTACACTTTTGGAAAGCAAAGAGAAGAACAGAAAAGAATGATGAGGAAATTAATAGCAATCATAGTATTGGCAGGAGTATGTGGATTTTCATGTACTCAAAAGGACTGGGAAGCCAACAAGAATGGAGTCACCCTAATCCTAAAAAATGCGCCGGAAGGAGCAGCCAAGGCCATTCGTATCCAGCCAGTTGGGGAAGAAATTATCCACGTTTCTGCAAGTGCCACTGAGCATTTTAGCAAGGACTCGAGTTTGGTGGTATTGCCCTACAGGTTAGTACCTTTTAAGGTGAATGAAAATGGCGATGAACTGGTGATTTCCACTTCAAAAATGAAAGTCGCTATTTCTGAAAAGACAGGAGCCGTCGTTTTTTATGATTCGGATGGCCATGTGTTACTTCAGGAGAGAAAAGAAGGGGGAAAGCATTTCGAACCCATGGAAGTGGATGGCACCAAAGGATATGCCATTCGCCAGATTTTCGATTCCCCGGAGGATGAAGCCATTTATGGATTGGGACAGCATCAGGCTGATGAAATGAACTACAAAGGCAAAAACGAAGAGTTGTTTCAATACAATACCAAAGTATCCATTCCTTTTATTGTTTCAACCAAAAATTATGGCTTGTTGTGGGATAATTACTCGTTTTCCCGCTATGGTAATCCCAATCCTTACGAGCAGATCAATCAATTCAATTTATACAATGTTGATGGACAGCAGGGATCGTTAACAGCAACCTATATTGACAATACTCAGAACAACCATGTTTTTACTGTGCGGCAGGAGAATAAAATCGACTATGAAAACCTGACGACCATCAAAAATTTTCCGGATGATTTCAAATTTGATCACGCAAAAATTACCTGGGAAGGCGACATTCAACCCAAAGAAGATGGTCTGTTTAATTTTTTGCTCTACTATGCGGGCTACACAAAAATTTGGCTGGATGGCCAGTTGATAGCCGATAAATGGCGGACGGCATGGAACCCATCGGTAGCCAAGTTCCAGCATCAAATGAAACAGGGACAGAAGTACCACCTGAAATTGGAATGGATTCCGGATGGAGGTGTTTCGTACATCGGCTTGAAAGCGTTGCCTCCGGTTCCACAGGAAGAGCAGAATGATATTACGTTTTCATCCGAAATGGGTGACCAGATCGACTACTATTTTATGGCCGGGAAAAATATGGATGGGGTGATTAAAAATTACCGCCGCCTGACCGGGAAAGCCCAGGTGATGCCCAAATGGGCCATGGGGTTCTGGCAAAGCCGCGAGCGTTACAAAACGCAGGATGAACTGCTCAACACGCTGGGCGAATTCCGCAAACGACACATCCCGATTGATAATATCGTGCAGGACTGGTCGTACTGGAAAGTCAACAAATGGGGCAGTCATGAGTTTGATCCATCGCGTTTTCCAGACCCGGTCGCGATGATCCAAAAAGTACATGACGAACATGCCCATATCATGATATCGGTATGGCCCAAATTCTACCTGGGGACGAAAAATTACGAAGCATTCAACAAGCATGGCTGGATGTATCAGCAAGCCATTAAAGACAGTATCCGCGACTGGATTGCTCCCGGCTACTTGGGGTCTTTCTACGATGCTTACAACCCCGGTGCCCGAAAACTATTCTGGAAACAAATTGATAACCATCTCTTCAAAAAAGGGATGGATGCCTGGTGGCTGGATGCGACAGAGCCGGACATTCTATCAAATGCCAGCATGGATTATCGCAAAAAGCTAATGAACCCCACCGCATTGGGGCCATCGACAAAATATTTCAACGCCTATGCCCTCATGAATGCCAAAGGGATTTATGAAGGACAACGCCAGGAAGCTCCCAACCAGCGAGTGTTTATTCTGACAAGGTCGGGCTTCGCGGGATTGCAACATTACGGTGCAGCAACCTGGAGTGGCGATATCGGAACTTGCTGGGAAGATATGAAAGCTCAAATTCCGGCAGGCATCAATTTCTCCATGTCTGGATTACCTTATTGGACCATGGACATCGGTGGTTTCAGTGTTCAAAAGAAGTTTGAAAAAGCAAAGGAAGGAAGTGCCGATATGGCCGAATGGCGTGAGCTAAACACCCGTTGGTACCAGTTTGGAGCCTTCGTGCCGATATTTCGTTCACATGGGCAATATCCGTATCGCGAGATTTTCAACCTGGCGCCTGAAAATAGTCCGGCTTATCAGTCGATGCTGTATTACGACAAGCTGCGTTATCGGTTGATGCCATACATTTATAGTTTGACGGGTGCTGTTTATCGGGATGATTACACGATTATGCGTGGGCTGGCCATGGATTTTCCAAACGACAAAAGGGTACGGAACATCGGCGACCAATACTTGTTTGGTCCGGCGTTGATGGTTTGCCCGGTTTATCGCTATCAGGCCCGCAAGCGTGACGTCTATTTCCCGAGTAATGAGGGATGGTACAATTTTTATTCGGGCGACTATCTCGCCGGCGGACAGAAGATCAATGTGGATGCTCCGTACGGGCGGATTCCGCTTTTTGTTCGTGAGGGATCAATTATTCCGGTCGGGCCTGAAATTGAATACACTTCACAAAAACTGGCAGATCCGATCAAGTTGTATGTTTACACCGGATCGAATGCCCATTTTGAGTTGTATGAAGATGAAGGAACGAATTACAATTATGAAAAAGGTCAATATACCGTTATTCCAATCGATTATGATGAAGCAAACAAAACGTTAGCTATCGGTAGTCGCCAGGGATCATTCAACGGCATGATGGAAAAGCATCGTTTTGAAGTGATTTTTATTTCAAAATCGAAGCCTGTACAATTTGACCCTGATCAAAATAAAGGTGTGACGATTGTATACAGTGGAAGCCCTGTCAAGGTCTTCAAAGAATAATTTTTAGAGGGGAAAATAGAAATTGTTTTCTAAAGTATTGTTGAAAAGCAATTTCGATCATGGTAGAAACACCCATTTTTCTTGTATCTTTTCGCTCCTAACTAGTAATGGGTTAATGCAGGTGAATTTTTTCAAAAAGATACGATTGAAATGGGTGTTCTTAGTTCAACTATGGTTGATGACGATTGCAGCTCTGGCAATTAAACCGGCTGAAAACGAGCCCTATAAATTCATGCACCTGTCGATCAATGATGGACTTTCCAACAACCAGGTCAAAGCCATTTTAAAAGACAGCCAGGGATTTATGTGGTTTGGTACCGTCCGTGGCCTGAATCGTTTTGATGGCATCAATTTCAAAGTTTACCGGCACGATCTTTACGACAGCACTTCCATTCCGTTCAATAACATTGACTTCCTAATTGAAGATTTTGACGGGAAGATATGGATGAAGTCCTTGCAGGATTTTGTGATTTTTGATCCAGGATTAGAATCATTTACCCGGCCCGGCCATTTTTACAAACAGACAAAGATTCCGGTAAATTCCCTGGAAAAATTATTTCGTGACAAGGAGGGCAACACGTGGTTTCTAACGAGGAATCGTGGCTTGTTCCGGTATAACCCTGTCGAGGATAAAGTGGATTCACTGGAGCATATAGCCAATGATACGACTTCAATTGACGTCCAATCTTATGTCGCTATGGATGAGGACTCCAAAGGGGACTTCTGGCTGGTGACTAATACCGGTATTGTGGAGAAGATGGATCACGCGACTAAAAAGGTTGCCCAGCGATTTGATTTAAGCAATCGGTTTGGTAGTGAGGTCTTCACGTTCAGGTTATTTGTTGATCGCGATGACAACGTCTGGGTTTATTCCCCCGGTCAGCCTTATGGCGCTTTTTTTATTGACCAGTCTACGGGCCTGATTATCCATTGTGGAACGAACGAGGCTAGGTTCAAGCTCAATAATAATTTGGTTTCTTCGATTGTGCAGGATGAACATGGTATCATCTGGTTGGGGACGGATCATGGAGGCATTAACCTGGTCGATAAGAAAAATGGAACGGTCAAATACTTGGTGAACAACCCCGATGACGAGTACAGCGTTTGCCAGAACAGTGTGAACTACTTGTACAAGGATTCTGAAAATATCATTTGGGCGGGAACCTTCAAGCGCGGGATCAGTTATTACCACGAAAACCTCGTTTTGTTTCAACATTACCACAACATGCCTTCGGATCCGGGCAGCCTGCCGTATAACGACGTGAACTGTTTTGTGGAGGACAAGAAGGGAAATTTATGGATTGGCACGAATGGAGGCGGTTTGTTGTATTTCGACCGTAAAAACAATTCGTTTCAGAGTTACAAGCACAACTCCAATGATCCGGAAAGCCTGAGCAATAACATTATCATTTCGTTGTGCATTGACCGGAACGAGAAATTGTGGATCGGAACCTATTTTGGTGGTCTCGACCGTTTCGACGGAAAAGTTTTCCACCATCACAGGCATGACCCCAATAATCCGTCTTCCCTGTCCGATAACAGGGTATGGAAGATTTTTGAAGACTCACGGCATAACCTGTGGATCGGTACCCTGAATGGTGGATTGGATTTGTATGATCGGGATAAGGATGTCTTTTACCACAATCTCGCGACTGACATGAATTCGGTGGGATCCAACTTCATCATATCGATTATGGAAGACTCCGAAGGTTTTTTATGGATGGGGACCTCGGACGGCGTGGATCGGCTCAACCTGTTTACCAAACGTTTCGACCATTTTACACCAGAGCCTGGCATTCCGGGAAAACTAAGCGATAAAAATGTTGTGGATATTCACGAAGATGGACGTGGCTACATCTGGATCGGGACACACGAAGGCTTGAACGTTTACAGCAAGACAGAAAAGAAATTCCGGGTGTTCACTGAAAATGATGGATTGCCGGATTCAAACATTAAAACGATACTGGAAGATCAGCAGAATAATCTTTGGGTGGCCACCACCAACGGGATTTCCCGGATTGAAGTTGTCAATGCACCCGAACATGCAACCTTGGATCAGATGAAGATCAGAGTAGCGAATTACGACATTATGGATGGCCTTCAGGGAAAGGAGTTCAACGAAAATGCAGCCTATCGCACCAAAGCTGGCGAGTTGATTTTTGGCGGCTCCAATGGGTTCAACCTTTTTAATCCGGAACAACTGGGCGAGCAGCATCCGAACAATAAGATTGTCCTGACCAGTTTTAAGGTGTTCAATCAGGAGGTGCCCGTCGGCGTTCCTTTTCGCAACCGGGTTATTCTGGATAAATCCATCACTCAGCAAAATGAAATTACCTTACATCATAATGAGAACGTGTTTTCCTTTGGTTTTGCTGCGCTGAACTTTTTTCAACCCGAAAAAAATAGTTTCCAATACCAGCTTCAAGGGTTTAACAATGAATGGTTGAAATCAGACGTGCATAACAGCGAAGCAACTTTCACCAACCTAAATGCCGGCGAGTATCTTTTCCGGGTGCGTGTTTCTGGCGATGGGGGCAGCCATTGGCAGGAAATGAATCCGCCCCTGAAAATCATAATCACACCACCATTTTGGTTGAGCAAATGGGCCTATGCCGTCTATTTTGTTTTTTCCGTCCTCATTCTGCTGGTGGCACGCCGAATTTTGGTAGAACGAGAACGATTGAAATTTGCCGCCGAACAGGAGCACCAGGAAGCGGTTCGGATTCAACAGCTAGACACTCTGAAAACGAAATTCTTCACCAATATCAGCCACGAGTTCCGTACCCCATTGACGTTGATTTTGTCGCCTTTGGAAAAGCTCATTCAACAGTCTGAAAACGACAAATTAAAAAACCAGTACATTTTTATTCATCGACATGCGCGACGCTTGCTGGCCATGGTCAACCAGTTGCTTGATTTCCGGAAGATGGAACTGCAAAAAGTTGAAGCTAAAAAGAGCTGGGGTGATCTAATTGATTTTGTTCGTGAAGTGGGTGCATCTTTCCAGGATTTGGCCGATGGAAAGCGAATCAATTTCAAGTTTAAGTCGAATAAGGACGAGTTGTACACCTATTTCGATCAAGATAAAGTTGAAAAAATCGTCTCCAATTTATTGTCCAACGCCTTTAAGTTCACCGCTGAAAAAGGAAAAATTAAATTGCTGGTGAGTTTGGAGGAATCTGAAAAATCAGGTGAAGGAGTGGTTGAAATAGTGGTGAAGGATAATGGTATTGGGATTCCTGAAGAAAAACAGGAGCAAATTTTCGACCGGTTTTTTCAGAATGATCTGCCCTCATCATTTGTCAACCAGGGAAGTGGAATTGGACTTTCGTTGGTCAGTGAATACGTCGCTATTTTAGGAGGCACCATCGAGGTAAAAAGTACCGAAGAAAAGGGTAGCTCGTTTATCGTTCGTATCCCGGTCCAGTTGTTCTCTGAGGCCGAAATTGTAGAAATCAACCAGACTGCTGAAAAGAAACAAACGATCTCTTATTTCAGGGAAAGTCGGCTGCTTTCGAAGAATGAACCCAGACACGACACAAGCAAGAAGAGCATATTGTTAGCCGAGGACAATGAGGATTTCCGGTTTTATCTGAAAGACAACCTTCGGGGAAATTTCAACATTTACGAAGCTGGTGATGGTAAAAAAGCCTGGGAGTTGATTAAAAAACAATTGCCTGATTTGGTGGTGAGCGATGTAATGATGCCGTTGATGGATGGGCTTGAACTATGTGAGAAAATCAAAGCTGATGGACGGACCACACAGATTCCGGTGATTTTGTTGACGGCAAAAACGGAGACCGAGCAAGCCCTTGATGGTTTTGAATCAGGTGCTGATGACTACATCTCCAAACCCTTCGACTTCCGGATTTTGGAATCGCGTATTGAGAACCTGATCCACTCCAGGGAACGATTGCGAATCAGCTATCAAACGATGTTGAATCTTTCTCCTGAAAAAGTGGCTGTGGACTCGCAGGAGGAGAAATTACTGAATAAGGCACTGGATGTGGTTGAGAAGAATATGGAAAATGCCAGCTTTTCGGTAGAAGATTTGAGTCGCGAGCTGGGAATGAGCCGCGTTAGTTTGTATAAAAAATTAACGCAACTAACGTCTAAATCACCTGTTGAATTTATTCGAATTATTCGCTTGAAACGGGCTGCTGATTTATGTGAAAACAGCCAGCTTTCAGTGTCCGAGATTGCCTATCGCTGCGGCTTTAACAGCCCGCGGTACTTCTCAAAATACTTTAAACAGACCTATAAAAAACTGCCGTCGGAATATATTGCGGAACATCGTAGGAAAGAAAACCGAGCTTCAACAGAATTGTAATTAAAGCAATGGAACAAAAAAATACCTGCTCCAATAAGCAGGCATTTTCAATATTAGTTTGTAAATTTTTTACATTCCTAATCCAAAGGTCTCCGGATACAAAATAGCCATCGTGATAATGGTAATAATAAACAGTGCTAAAAAGATGAAAAACAGAATCACGCCGGTTTTAAAACGTTTGTGACTTTTTTCAAGGTGAGCAACCGATAAAATTTTATTCATTTTGTTCACCATTTTTTTCAATGCCATTTGGTCTTTTACGATGTAGTCGTAAGCTCCATATTTCATGGTGTTGATAGCAATGTCAATACTATCTTGTCCTGACAAAAAGATGAATTCCACTTCGGGTGCAATCTTTTTTGCTTTTTTCAGTACTTCAATTCCGTTCATCCCGTCAAGTAAATAATCCTGAATAACAATTTGAGGTTGTTTTTCCATGGCTTTCAATGCATCTTCGCCTGTTGTATACGCCTCAACGTTGGTAAACTTGTTGGTTTTCAGGTAGCTTACAACTAATTTGCTGTAAACCGGATTGTCTTCAACAACAAAAACTAACGGACCTTTATTATTTTGCATGGTTAAAGAATAAATAGTTAATTACCCACAAAGTAGAAAATTTCACTCTTAATTTTGTTAAAATTAGTAAAAATTTAAAAATAATACTTTGTTAACGAAAATTTTGATAACAAAAGTATTTCTTACAAGTTACTACAAAAAAGCCTGAATTTGCTACTAGTTTCGTATTTTTAAGTTCAATCGCAAAAGAAAATTATTTTATGCTATTAGCTATAGACATCGGAAATACCAATATTGTTTTCGGGATTAAAGCGAATAATGGCTGGGAAAGTATTTGGCGAATACAAACCGACAAAGGGAAGACTGCTGATGAGTATGAAGTTATCTTCAGAAGTTTGTTGACCAGTGGCAAGGTTTGTAAAAGTAAAATTTCTCGTGTTGTTCTGAGCAGTGTCGTGCCATCGCTGATTGATGACTTCGAACAGTTGCTCCAACGCTTTCTTGATATTACGCCACTGGTGATTCGCCCCGAAATCTATGATCAACTGCCCATTGCCATTTTAAATCCGTACCAAATTGGAGCCGATTTGGTGGCCAATGCCATGGGCGCGTTTGTTAAACATCAAAAGCCCTGCATGATTATCGATTTCGGAACCGCCCTGACATTTACAACACTTTCTGCGGAGAATGAAATTCTGGGTGTTGTGATTGCCCCGGGAATGCGTACAGCTTTGAAAGCATTGGCAGGCAACACGGCGCAACTCCCGCATGTGCAGCTAGCTGAACCTCCTTCTGTTTTGGGCAAAAATACGGTTCACGCCATTCAAGCCGGTGTGGTGATCGGTTACAGTGGTTTGGTTGATCGGATCATCGAAAAGACAGAAGAAGAGCTTCAGCAAAAGCTTACCATTATAGCAACTGGTGGACTTTCTAACGTATTTGCCAGTCATTCATCAAAAATCGATTTTGTTGAGGAGAACCTGACACTGGACGGGCTCCATGCTATTGGCGAATTGATCGAATGATCAGATGTTAAAAGATCTAAAACTGATTTTCTGAATTAAACTTCCTTCATAGCCAAGGGTCTAAGCTGACGAAAACAATAAAATTATAAAGCTATGAAAAACAAATTAGGAGGCCTATTTCTTATTCTTGCCTTAGTTATTGGAACTACTGCGTACGCGCAACAACAGGAACCAGTTCGTAAAAAGCATTTCAAACATCAACAGTTGGCAGAGAATCACCGGATGGGAGAGAAATTCGGTCAGTCGCTGACTGATGAGCAGAAAGAAGCATTCAAAGGTATTCGGATGAAAAGCATGAAAGAAGCCAAGCCTTTGCGCGATCAACTGCGGGAACTGAAGGCACACCAACAAACATTGATGACCGCTGATCAACCGGATTTGGATGCGATTTACAATAACATTGATAAAATGAGTGATCTTCAAACGCAGTTGGCAAAAATTCGTGCCAAAACACGAATCGATATGCAAGCGCAGTTGACGGATGAACAGAAAATTGAATTTCAGCACATGCGAAAAATGCGAAAGCATCACCAGAACAGCGGGTTCAACCCCGGAAGATTTAAGGGTGATAGAATGTAGTTAGTACATTGGTTTTAAAAATGAATGCCGGTTTCTGCCGGCATTTTTTTTGTTCGTTTACCGATAAAATGCTTTCATTGAGCGAAATCTGTCGTTGTTTTTGAACTGGTCATTATAAATTGTGTAACGAAAACAATTTAGCATCGTCATTTATTTAAAGCTCAACGACTATGAAAAAACACGTTACACTCACATTCACTTTTTTCATTATCCTTTTTACTTTTTCATCTTGCATGTTCCTGGGGCCATCTATCAGTGGAAACGGGCATGTGACCACTGAAACACGAGATATTACGGATTTCAACCAGATCAAAGTTTCAACCGGACTGCCGGTTGTGCTTGTACAGTCGGATCATGAACAAGTAACGATTGAAGCCGATGAGAATTTACACGATGTTATACGCACAGAATTGAAGCGAAAAGAATTGAATATTTTCACTGATGAACGCATTCGCAAATACCGCCGACTAAAAATTACCATACAATTTACCGACTTAAATGAATTGCATTCGTCTGCAGGTGCGAAAATCACCTCCGATGGCATTCTGCATGTCCGTGAACTTTCCACTTCTGCATCTTCAGGCAGCAACCAGATTTTGACTATAAACACACGTGATTTTGAAGGACGAACTTCTTCCGGAGCCAATATCATTGTGGATGGGAAATCGCAGCGTGTGAAATTGAGAGCTTCATCAGGAAGCAATTTGAAAGCTGGTGCGTTGAAAGCCGAATCGTGCGAAGCAGACGCCAGCAGTGGAGCAAATATTCAACTTGAAGTAAACCGGAAGTTTGACGGAGAAGCCTCCAGTGGGGGGAATATTTTCTATTCCGGGAATCCGACTTCCGTTAGCATAGACACTTCATCGGGAGGTAAAATACAGAAACAATAGTTTATCAAATTAAAGATTCAGAAAACATGAAAACAATTCAACGGCACGGTCTATTCAGCCTGACATTTTTGTTGGGAATTTTGATGTCCGTAAATGTAATGGCAGGCAATGAAAAATCGGATACTCAGAAACGGGATACACCTTCATTTCACGGGATTTCGGTGACTAGCGGCATCGATCTTTACCTGACACAGGGAAACTCAGAAGAAGTGGTGATCAAAGCTGATCCGGACATCATTAACGATGTTGTCACCAAGGTTGAAAACGGAATTCTACACATCTACTTGAAACAAAAGTTGCACTGGGTGTGGCACAAAGAGCGAAGAGCTTATGTGACGTTCAAAGAGCTCGATCAATTGGATGCGTCAGCAGGATCGGATGTCAAATCACAAAATGCGTTTAAATTGGACAAGCTGGAAATTAATGTCAGTAGTGGAGCTGATGTCGATCTCGAGGATCTCTCGGCCGAATCGGTTTCCTTGGATACCAGTAGTGGAGCTGATGGAAAACTAAGTGGCAAGGTGGTGCATCTTAACTGTTCAACATCCAGTGGCGCCGATATTGACTGTTCAGATCTGGAAGCTGAACAATGCACGGTGAGTGCTTCAAGTGGAGCTGATGCCAGGGTGCA
>DATFMO010000137.1:0-12500 GCA_035266925.1 Sunxiuqinia sp.
TACATTTGCGGCGAAGAAACCGCACTTTTTGACTCCATGGAAGGCAAACGAGGTGAACCACGCAACAAACCGCCCTACCCAACTTCGGTTGGCTACCTGAAAAAACCAACCGTGGTGAACAACGTGGAAACCTTGGCCCACACCTATACCATTTTTAAGTATGGAGCCAATAAATTTTACGACCTCGGTGTTCAGTATTCACGCGGGTCGAAGCTGTTTTCGGTATCGGGCGACACTCCAAAGCCCGGCATTTATGAGCTGGAACTGGGCATGAGCCTGCAGGAGTTCGTCAACGAATTTGGTGATGGCGACACCAAAGCTGTTCAGGTGGGTGGAGCATCCGGCTTTTTGGTACCTCGCAAACGATTTGAAAGCACCAGCATCGGCTATCGGGGCAAACTTTCCGGCATCTCCCTGCCCACCGGTGGTTCCATGATGCTTTTCAATAGTTCGCGATCGATGTACAACGTGCTGGACAACTACCTGGAATTTTTCCGCGAGGAAAGTTGCGGGCAATGCACGCCTTGCCGTGTGGGCTGCCAACAATTGCACAACGGGATAAAAGCGGTGAAGCGCGGTGAAAAACCGGCTCAATACCTCGAAAAATTACTCAAGCTAACGGAAACGATGAAGCTCACAGCCAAGTGCGGCCTCGGTCAATCTGTGGCCAATTCGTTCAGTTCCATCGTTGAAAATTTCCAGGAAGAAATGATTTACTAACGCCAAAAGAAAACATCATGAACAAAAAGATAAGTGTCACAATAAATGGTATTCAATTGGAAATTGAAAAGGGAAAAACCATTCTGGATGCAGCCAACCATGCGGGAATCATTATTCCAACACTCTGTTTTCACAAGGATTTATGCATTGCCGGTAATTGCCGCGTTTGTGTAGTCGAAGTGATTGGTCAGAAGCGACTGGCAGCCGCCTGTGCAACACCTTGCGAAGAGGAAATGGAGATCCTCACCAACAGTTTAAAAGTTCGAAACTCGCGGAAACACATCATTGAGTTGCTCCTTTCGGAACACAACGCCGACTGCACCCGGTGCTATAAAAACGGAAATTGTGAATTGCAGGATTTAGCTTCAGAATACAAAATTATGAGCCAGGATTTTCTCCGTCTGGCCCCCATGAAAGCCTACACGATTGATGAACTTTCACCATCAATTATCAAAGACGACAGCAAGTGCATTCGTTGTCAACGATGTGTACGCACCTGTGCTGAACTGCAAGGAGTCAACGCGCTCACCGTTGCCTACAAGGGTGATCAAATGAAAATATCGACCTTTTTTGAAAAACCGATGAATGACGTCGTCTGCACCACATGTGGTCAATGTGTGAACCACTGCCCTACCGGTGCGCTGGTCGAGCGCAACTACATTGAAGATGTGTGGGATGCGATCTCAGACCCGGAAAAACATGTAATTGTACAAACGGCTCCAGCTGTGCGTGTTGGTTTAGGCGAAGAGCTGGGCATGCCCGTTGGCGAGCGGGTCACCGGTAAAATGGTAACGGCCCTCAGACGACTGGGGTTCAATTCTGTAATGGATACTGATTTTGCTGCTGATTTGACGATCATTGAAGAAGGTACCGAACTACTTACACGTCTCCGGAAAACCATGGTTGAAAAAAATGAACAAGTCAAGCTCCCTATGGCAACATCTTGCTCACCGGGCTGGATCAAATACATTGAACACATCTACCCGGAGTACCTGGACCACTTGTCCACTTGCAAATCACCGCAACAAATGTTTGGCGCTATCGCAAAAACGTACTACGCCCGGGCCCGCAATATCGAACCGGAAAATATTGTTTCCGTGTCCATCATGCCATGTACCGCTAAAAAGTTTGAAGCCAAACGGCCGGAGATGCAAGACAGTGGCTATCGCGACGTGGACTATGTGTTGACCACCCGGGAACTGGCCATCATGATCAAACAGGCAGGCATCGAATTCGAAAAGCTACCTGACAGTAAATTCGACCGGTTAATGGGCGAATCAAGTGGTGCCGCAGTTATTTTCGGAGCTACTGGCGGCGTCATGGAAGCGGCACTTAGAACAGTCTACGAGCTGGTTACCGGACGCGAAGTACCTTTCAAAAATCTCAATATTAAGCCAGTGCGTGGCATGGAAGGGGTTCGACAGGCAACAATCAAAATAGAAAAACCATTGGAAGAATGGGCCTTTCTGGACGGGCTAGAGTTGAAATGTGCTGTTGCACATGGACTGGTGAATGCTAAAAAAGTGATGGAAGCCGTCCAAAATGGCAAAAGCGATTTTCATTTCATCGAGGTGATGGCTTGTCCTGGTGGTTGCTTGGGTGGTGGTGGCCAGCCCATCCCTACCAACCTAGAAATCAGACAAAAGCGAGCTGATGCCATTTATGCCGAAGATGAAGGAATGCCTTTACGCAAATCGCACGAGAACCCGGAAGTACTCAAGATTTACCAGGATTTTCTGGGTGAACCCTTGGGCGAAAAATCGCACCATTTGTTGCATACCAGCTATGTTCAACGACATCGCTTTTAGCAATACCGCAATAGTGTTAGGGCCGCCAAAAACATTGGTGGCTCTATTTTCTGGCATACGACCAATATTCAACTTTAACCTATTTTATGTAACTTGGGGCCTGGAATTTAAATCATCCAAACCATGTTAAAACAAATTTTCGTTTTTCTATCCGCTGCTATTCTGCTCTCATCCTGTGGTAATTACAAAGAAAAAAATCAGGAAGTATTGGTGGCTGAACCACCGGTCAGTTCGGGATTTTCAGCCGAACGATTAGCGATGGCAGATACGCTGATTAACACCTACATGCAAAAAGGATGGTTGCCGGGTGGTGTATTTTTGGTTGCCCGGCATGGGAAAATTGCCTATTTCAAAAACTTCGGCTATCGATCGATTAAACATGAAAAGAAGTATCAAAAAGATGATATTTTCAGAATTGCATCGATGACAAAAGCCATCACCACAGTGGCTATCATGCAGTTGTACGAACAAGGGAAATTAGGTATTGATGATCCGTTGTCGAACTACATACCAGCTTATAAAAACATGGGAGTTTTGGACCATTTCAACCCAAAAGATTCATCATTTACAACTATACCGACCCAGCATCCAATCACCATCAGAAATTTGCTGACTCATACGTCAGGTATCGCCTACGGTGATTTTGCGCAAGGAAAATTGCATGCCATCTACCAAAAGTTAGGTTTGCTGAAGGTTGGAGCGTCGCAAAAGAAATGGACAACTGAAGAATTTGTTGATACGCTGGCCAGTGTTCCGTTGGCTTTTCAACCGGGTAAAAAATTCCTGTATGGCTTGAACATGGACATCCTGGGACGTGTCATCGAAGTGGTTTCTCATGAACCGCTAAATCAATATTTTAAAAAGCACATTTTTGATCCCCTCGGGATGACCGACACCTATTTCTACTTGCCTAAAGACAAGCAAAACCGGCTGGTTCCGGTGTATTCACAAAATGAAAATGGTGTGACGATGAAAGAAAAAGATAGCTTTGTTGAAACGGTAGATTTCCCAAAATGGGAAGATAGAGGCTATTATGCCGGAGGTGCCGGCCTGTCATCAACAGCGATGGATTACGCCCGTTTTGTTGAAATGCTGGTTGAAAATGGAAAATACAACGGCAACCGGATTTTGGGGCGCAAAACCATTGAAATGATGACCTCTGATCAACTGATCGTTCAAAATAGAAATGGCAACGGCAGGAGCCAAATTCCGGGAGATACCTTCTGCCTGGGCTTTGGACTGTTGACTAAACAAGCAGATGGCCTCAACTCAAAATCACCGGGGACGTACGAATGGGGAGGTTATTTCAGCACCAAATTCTTTATCGATCCCAAAGAAGACCTGATTTTCGTTGGAATGACACAGGTTCTACCATTTCGGCACAACGAATTTTACGACCGTTTAACTGCCATCATTTACGGGGCAATAGTTGATAAATAGTCCTCAAATTTAAAACCTGAACTTTCAAATGCCTGACTTCTTTACCTATCAATCGCCCATTGGGCTCATCGTCACTGAACTCAATGACAACAGTATTTCCAGGATGACTTTTTCTGAAAAAATACAGGAAACAGACCTGATTGATCAATCCTTAAAAAACGAAGTCAGGGCCCAGCTGGAAGCTTATTTCAACGGCAAACTATTCCAATTTGATCTTCCGTTGACTCCTTCAGGCAGCAATTTTCAAAAAGACGTTTGGAAAAACCTGCAAGCGATTGAATACGGTCAACAATTGACATACAGCGAACTAGCCATCAAGTTGGGTGATAAAAATCTGGTTCGGGCTGTTGGAGGCGCCAATTCACGTAATCCGATAGCCATTGTTGTTCCTTGTCATCGAGTTGTGGGAGCGAACAATAAGTTGGTTGGCTATGCCGGTGGAATCTGGCGAAAAAAGTGGTTGCTTCAGCATGAATTAAATCATCGCCCGGTATCAAATACGCTTTTTTAAGCCATTAAATTTTGATTGCAATTTGGTTACAAATAAGTTTCAACGCCCCATTTACCTTCAATTAAGCTTAAAATAACCTTAAGATCGTCTTAAAAAATTTAAAATATTTCAAATTATTGTAATCCTGCTAACGATCAGCTAAACCATGAAGAATATTCGTTGTTTCTTGTGATACTAATTCGGGTTCAAAAATCGTTTTTTAAACCAATTCTAAATAATTCGAACTACCCAATATGAAGCGACTATTGATTCTCTCTTCCATTTTTCTGGCATTTATCAGTGTGTCATGCCAGCATGATGCACCGAGTCCTGACCAGTTTGATCAGGTCTGTTTTCAGGAAAAGATTCTACCAATTTTTCAAACCGGTTGTGCCATCAGTGGCTGTCACAGTGGAGGAAATAATGAAGCTGGCTATGATTTTTCCAACTATAATGGAATCATGCAGGCGATTAGCCCGGGAGCACCCGAGAAAAGTAAGGCTTACAAAGCAATCATCGAGAAATGGGGCGAAGGTGCCATGCCCCCCAGCAACCCATTACCAGAAAGCCAACGCACACTCATCCGTCTTTGGATTGAGCAGGGAGCACTCAACACCAATTGTTCCAGCAACGGTGCTATAACCGACACAACCACTAGCACTGCCAGTACTGGAACGGGTAATCTGAAAGACACGACCATCTGTTTTCAAAATGAAGTGTTGCCCATCTTATTAAGTTCATGTGCCACATCGGGCTGTCATGATGCTGCAAGCAGCCGGGAAGGAGTCGTTTTGGATTCCTACGCTCACCTCATGAACCGGAATATGGTGGACGCCGGCAATGCGAATAACAGTACATTATACAACATCACCAATCCGACGCGCCACGAACGAATGCCGCCCAAACCAAATGCAGCACTCACGGATTCACAACGACTCACCATCAAACGATGGATTAATGAAGGAGCTCAAAACACAGATTGCACCAATCAGTGCGACACCTCAGCTTATACGTTTGCTGCCGTAATAGCACCCATTATTGAAAATAACTGCCGCGGATGCCACACGGGCTCGTCGGCTCACCTGGGAATTGTTTTGGATAACTACTCGGACGTAAAAACCATTGCCGATAATGGCCTGCTTTCCGATGTAATCAATGGTCTCAACGGGAAACCACAGATGCCTCCATCATCACCATTATCATCTTGCGAAATTGCTCAAATTGAAAACTGGATTAACAACGGAAGTCAAAACGATTAAATGATAAAGAGGATGAAACGAATCTATCAACTTACTACCATACTGTTTTTTACAGCTTTTTTCACTAGCTGCTACTACGACAACGAGGAGCGATTATATCCGAACATTGATAGCAGCACCAACTCAAATTGTGATACAACCAAAGTTACCTTATCTCAATCAGTTATGCCCATTCTCCAATCACGCTGTTTAAGTTGCCATGGCAAAAGTGTCGCTAACGGACTAGGGTCCGGTGTCAACCTGGAAACTTACAGTGAATTAGTCAAATACGTTCATAATGGCCAGCTGGAAGGAGCAATTAATCATTCCCCGGGCTACATCGGCATGCCCCAGGGAGCGTCAAAGTTAGATGATTGCTCCATCAACAAAATAACAGCCTGGATAAACAGAGGTGCACTTAACGATTAAAAATAAGATACATGAAGAAGTTATTTTTGGTTTTGATCACATTGATCCCTTATTTCTCTTTTGGACAAAACATCGACGATCTGCTCAATGCAGAAACAAAAGTTGGACGAACTTATGAAACAGCTGCCTTCAAAACATCCCGTGTGATTAACGGGCATTCGGTTGAGCAAATGAGCGCCAACCATCTCGACCTGAGAATTGAACACCGTTTTGGTGAATTGAACGGCGGTTTGTACAACCTTTACGGACTGGACCAGGCATCCATGCATTTTAGCCTGGAGTATGGAATTAAAGACTGGTTGATGGCTGGTATCGGACGGACCAATATTAACAAAACCTACGATGGATTTGCCAAAGTAAAATTGTTTCGCCAAACGTCGGATAACAGTATTCCCGTCTTCCTCTCCTATATGGGATCGACCGAAATGTTTACTTCGCACTGGACGGATCCAACCCGGGTCAACAAATTCTCGTCGCGCTTGACGTTTGTCAATCAATTGCTGATTGCCCGTAAGTTCAACGAAAACCTGACCTTGCAACTTTCTCCCACATTGATTCACAAGAACCTGACACCAACAGAGCTGGATGCCAATGATTTGTTCGCGCTGGGTTTCAGTGGTCGCATCAAGGTTAGCAACCATGTCTCATTGTCCGCTGAATATTTTTACGACTTCCGGTCAAACCGCTCAACCATCAACTATCACAATGCGGCATCTGTTGCAGTAAATATAGAAACAGGTGGCCACGTGTTCCAATTGATGTTTACAAACTGTCTGGCGATGACGGAAGGTGGATTCATTTGGGGTGACAGCAATGGCGACTGGACCAATGGAGGCGTTCACTTTGGGTTCAACATATCCAGGGTTTTCTCATTCGATAAAAAACGAAATTATTAACGGATAAAATTAGTATGACCATGAAAAAAAATCTTTTATTAATCCTCGCGATAGTCCTATCAACCGGCGCATTTGCACAAAAAATTTATTTCACAAAAACAGGAAAGATCATTTTTGATTCGACAACTCCAATGGAGAATGTACATGCAGAAAATGAACAAGTTACCTCTTTCATTAAAACAACGGATGGCGAAATAAACTTTGCAGCATTGATTAAATCGTTCAAGTTTAGAAATGCACTGATGGAAGAACATTTTAATGAAGACTACATTCATTCAGATCAGTATCCAAAAGCTGTTTTTAAAGGAAAGATTCTGGATTTTTCTAAAGTCGATTTATCGAAGAATGAGCCACAAAAAGTGACTGTAGAGGGCAATCTGACACTGCACGGTGTTACCAAAAAGGTATCGACAACGGCAACGATTCATCCTGAAAATGACAAAATCTTAGCAAAAGCTGATTTTGAAGTAACGCCCGCTGAATTTGGCATCAAAATTCCATCCATCGTGCGGGAAAAGATTGCCAAAACCATCAACATTTCAGCTGACGTCACATACCAACCTTATAAAAAGTAACTATGAAGCCGCTCATAAAAATAGCACTAATCTTGTTTGTTATTGGGCTGGTTGCAGCTGGAGGTGTTTACTGGTATGCTTTCATGCGTCCGCACAAAGATATGCTTAAAACACGGCCTGAATTTGTCATGGATGCATCGGATCTTTTCAATGATTTTTCGAACGATGAAAACTCGGCCAACAAAAAATACCTTGGCAAAGTGGTTCAAATAACTGGTAAAGTCATCGATGTTAAAAATGAAAATAATGAAACTGCCGTAACGTTGGAAGATGAATTATTCGGCGTGAGCACCTACCTGGATAGCGCTTTTGTGGCTCAAAATCCTAAGCTGGTCAGCAAGCTTGACTCAGGGCAGATGGTCACCCTGCGGGGCCAGTGCGATGGCATGTTAGACGACGTTGTGATCAGCAGGGCAGTTATTATCCAATAGCAGCTCCTGCCTGACGATTTTGAAAATGGCGTGAATCACCCCATTCGCCGTACCCAATTTCACTGCCTGCCAGCTCAATGCGAGCTTCCAGGCAGTTTTTACATAAATCCGCATCTTCATCCAAACACGGCTTGCCTTCGTACAATTGATATTCTTTGCGAAAATCGCAGGGTGTCAAATTTGGCATGATAACATTCGCACCAACAGTCAGCGCCTTTTCCCGACCAGCCGGATCAATGGCCTGCAAAGCAGTTGCCGCTGCAATGTTTATATCAGGCATAACCAATCGAAGGGTCGCTACCATTTTCAAGGCCAAATCAAAGCGCTCTTCCTTACTTTTCAATGTATGTCGAAATTGATACAGCGGTGTTTCTTCGTGCTCGATGTATGGTCCCATGCCCACCATATCTATATCAATTTGCTTCATAAACAACAGGTCGTTGGCCAGATGCTCCATTGTTTGAAACGGTAATCCGATCATCACACCGGTTCCCACCTGGTAGCCTGTTTCTCTTAATAACTGAAGGCATTCAATTCGTTTATCAAAACCATGAAGATTATTTTGAGGATGGATTCGCTGATACAATTCAGGAGTTGAACTTTCAATACGAAGCAGGTAGCGATGCGCTCCACTTTCAAACCATCGCTGGTAGGTTTCCCTAGTTTGCTCACCGCACGATAAGGTGATACCCAATTCACCGTTCGACAATTTTTTGATGGCTTTCAACAAGCGATCAACGCGATCGACAAAAGCCGGGGATGATAATTCGCCCGATTGCAACACAACGGAACCAAACCGGTTTTCCCAGGCGAAACGGCAAGCCGCCAGAATTTCGTCGTCGCTGGCTTCGTAGCGAACAACTTTTTCGTTGCTTTTGCGAATGCCGCAATACAGGCAATCCTTCGAACAAACATTTGAAAATTCAACCAGTCCGCGAAAATAAACTTTCCGTCCCACCACCTCCACTTTCTTTCTGGCAGCAGCATCAAACAATCGCTTTCGATCGTTTCCTTCCGCCTCTAAAAGTTGGATTAAATCGGCTTTTGAAAACGTCTCCTGCGTCAATATGTCCTCAACTTTTTTCACTGATGCGAAGATAAACAAATCCTCGTCGTGCAGCCATTGGATTTCGCTCTTAACCCTAATTCAGAATGTTTCGTTATAAACACGAAATCATTCGAATTCTTGTTTAAATTTGCCCCTTTTTGAACAAGCCCTTGGTTTGAACTGTTTTGAAAGTCTCTCTCTCAATCATGAAATCCAAAATTCGATTTTAACAACCAAATTGATTAATACTTTATCTATGTTTTCAGTAAAAGACAAACACATTATCGTGACCGGAGCGAGCGGGGTCATTGGATCAACGATTTCGGTTGCACTGGCAAAAGGTGGTGCCAGGTTAACCATCCTCGGGCGCAGTGCCAACAAACTTAAAGCAACCGAAGAACTGATTAAAGCACACACCGACGAATACCTGTCCTTCACTTGCGATATAATGGACCAAAAAGCGTTGGAAGAAATCAGTACAAAAGTGCTGGACCGTTTTTCCCGGATCGACGGCCTGATCAACGTGGCTGGTGGCGCCTCGAAAGGTGCGGCCACAAAAACAGAGTTCCTGGCACCGGGAACACCTTTGGAGGACACCTTCTTTGGGATGGATTTGCGCGATTTCCAGTACACATCCGACCTCAACTTTATGGGAAGCGTGATTCCTTCGAGGGTGTTTGGTGAAGCGATGGCCAGGCAACAATCCGGCAACATCATCAACATCAGTTCGATGGGTGCCATTCAGCCGTTGAGCAAGTCACCGGCCTATTGTGCCGGGAAGGCTGCCGTGAACAACTTCACCCAGTGGCTGGCTGTGCACATGTCAAAAGCCAACGTACGCGTGAATGCAGTAGCTCCGGGCTTTTTCCTGACTGAGCAAAACCGTTTTTTGCTATACGATGAAAAATCAGGCGAACTCACTCCCCGTGGAAAACGCATTGTTGACCACACACCAATGGGAAAATTGGGCGATCCCCAGGAATTGAACTCAACAATTTTGTGGCTGATGTCAGACAGTTCGTCATTCATCACCGGTGCAACCATCCCAGTTGATGGCGGATTTTCAGCCTATAACGGAATTTAAGTGATCAGGAGATAGCCGAAATTTTTTTACGACTGATCGTGTATCTTATTTTCAGCCCTTTGAGTTGAAGACAATAGAAGACATTGAAAACGGTGGAAGACGGTTGTTTTTCACCGTTTTCAACTCATTCCAACCGAAACCAGCCCAATCTATTTTCAAACTTCTGAAATTAAATCTTAATTTCAGCCATCAAATCTAACAATCGATAAAATAATGAAAGTTGTCATTCTCGATGCTGGCTACGAGTCATACACGTTCGAAAACGAGCTTTTGGGGAATTCTGGTTTCGAACTGAAAATTAGCCCAACCTATAAAGGTCCAAAAGCCGAAAAGAAAAAGTTTGCTGAAGGTGCCGATGGTATTTTGGTCAGGCACACGGAGATTGATGATGATTTTCTTTCGGGCCTTGACAATCTAAAAGCTGTCGTACGCTATGGAGTTGGCTACGACAATGTGGATGTGGAAGCCTGCACGCGGCATAGCATCAAGGTGGCAAATGTTCAGGGCTATGCCAACCACTCCGTTTCGGATCATGCGCTTGGCTTTCTTTTTTCCTGCTGTCGGGGCATGTGGAACACCAACGAACAGCTCTCCCAAAAGTTTGCCGCTCCTCCCGTTCCCGATGTATTTGAGCTGCACGACAAAACACTTGGCATCATTGGCCTGGGACGAATTGGAAGCGAACTCAGCAGAAAAGCACAACCACTTTTCAACGAAATCATTGCAGCCGATCCTTATAAACCGCAGGCACATTTCGATCAATTGTCAGTTCTGAAAGTTGAGCTGGACGAATTGCTGGAAAAAGCCGATGTCATCAGCCTTCATTGCAACCTCACGGAAGAAACAAAGCACCTGCTCAACAGTGATGGATTTTCAAAAATGAAAACGAAACCAGTCATCATCAATACTTCCCGAGGTGAAGTGGTTGATGGAAATGCCCTGCTCGATGCATTGAATTCAGAAAAGATCCATAGTGCCGGAATTGATGTGTATGAAAATGAACCAGTAACTGACAAACAAGCGCCACTGATCAACCACCCACGAACCATTTGTACAGGCCATTATGCCTGGTATTCCGACCGAGCCGCGCAGGAATTACAACGAAGAGCTGCGTTAAACCTGTACAACTTTCTGGTTGGCAATCCCGTGGAAGATTGCCTCAATGGTTAGAATCACTCCCTATTTTGCAGAAATCAAAGCTATCAAAAACGTAGAATAGAATCATTCTGAATTTGACATCCCCTACCCGTTTGTCGTCTTTCCATAGTAACTTTGCGGCAAAACCTGCGGGAAGGTCGACAGACTGACTTCAAGGGAAACGATGGATTTTTGATTGATGATTGATCATTTTCTTCGATCAACCACTTCTCCATTCTCCATTCAACCTGATTTCCTTTTCCCGCACAAACCAAAGATCATGAATACGGAAAAGCGTCTGGGTTTTGTCGGAATCATCATTGAAGACCGAAGTCGCTGTGCCACCACAGTCAATGAAATTCTCACGGCCCATGCCGATTTGATTCTGGCACGAACCGGAATACCCCATATCAAAGGAAAGACATCTGTCATCACGCTGGTGGTTGACAGCACTACCGATGAACTGGGCAGATTGACCGGCCGCCTCGGAAGCATTGAAGGTATTCAGGTAAAATCAGGACTTGCAAAAAAATAAAGCCATGCAAACAACCACAACTACATTTATCAACGAACAGGAAATCAGTGACATTCTGGAGAAATACTGTCATCCTTCACACGAACAAGTGAATGACGTGCTGGCCAAAGCCCGCGAAATGAAGGGGCTGAACTTGGAGGAAGTCGCTGTATTAACCGGAATTTCTGATCCCGAACAGCTACACGAACTATTTCAAACAGCCAACTACATTAAAGAAACCATTTACGGCAAACGCCTCGTACTTTTTGCTCCGCTGTACATTTCAAATTTATGTGCGAATGAATGCACCTATTGTGCTTTCCGGGCAAAAAATAAAGCCATTGTTCGACGGGCGCTTTCGCAGCCCGAGATTGTGCACGAAACTGAAGCGCTCATCAAGCAAGGACACAAACGGGTGCTGCTGGTAGCCGGTGAATCATATCCGAAAAAAGATGGCTTTCAATATGTGCTGGATTCGGTGCGATCAGTCTACGAAGCACGGCATAACGATACGGAAATCCGTCGGGTGAATGTTAATGTGGCACCGTTGACCAACGAAGAATTCAAACTTTTGAAAGCCGAGAAAATTGGCACTTACCAGCTTTTCCAGGAAACCTATCACCACCAGACCTATAAAAAGGTCCATGTTGGTGGTAAGAAAATGGACTACGACTGGCGTGTCAGTGCCAT
>DATFMO010000138.1:0-2595 GCA_035266925.1 Sunxiuqinia sp.
ACATGTGAAATCAGATCACGATCTGCCTCTGCTTGTGGCCATCGACCCGCATGGGTCGGGCCAAACAGCGGTGGATCATTTGAAAGAAGCAGCCTCCAACTATCCGGCGGTGCTGGTGGCCTCCAATCTCATCAAAAACAATGATGGCCAGTACATGCAGGAACTGGATGAGCTGATTGCTACTGCCCGGAAACGATATCCTGTTGGGAACCGCATTTATTTAGCTGGCTTTTCGGGCGGTGCACGGATGGTCCTGGGATATGCCGCCACTCACGCTGTCAACGGTGTGATTGCGAGTGGAGCGTTTGCCCGGTCAGATGAGTTATCGGCGATCAAATGCCCGGTGATGGGACTCATCGGAATGGATGATTTCAACTTTATGGAGACGGTGCAATTCTTACTGAATCCTTCGAGTCAGCCTTCCAATGCCCACATCGAACTTACGCAGGCATCACATGCCTGGCCACCAAAAAACAGGCTGACAAACGCCTTTGGCTGGTTTCAGTTATCGAACCAGGCAGACGACCGGTTTTCTGAAAAGCAAGTAAAGCAATTTGTTACAGCACAGAAGGCGCGGATCGATTCGTTGATTGACGGCGGAGATTTGTTGCAGGCAGCCTGTATCAGTCGAAACATGGCATCCGAGGAAACGTTTGAACGGCCCGGATCTTTTCATTCAATCACCAACGATATCATCAAAAAAGCTGCCTACAAACAGCAATTGGCCCAACTTACAGAAAGTCTTCGTTTTGAAATGAAAATGCGCCAACAATACGGCAAAGCTTTACTGGAAAAGCCTAGAGATTGGTGGAAGAAAGAGCTAGCAGCCCTGCACGAAAAAATGAATTCTGAACCGAATGAAATGATGCGGATGGCCTATCAACGAATTAGCGGCTTCATCGGAATTGTTTGCTATTCCTATGCCGGACAATTTGCTGCACGAAAAGATACCAGCCACCTGCGCCAAATTTTAATGGTTTACCGACTGGCCGAACCTGATAACCCTGATCTGAAACATTATAGAGAAGTGCTGGCGCAATTGAAATCACAGCAATAAAGTTCTAGTCAGGGTTTCACTTTGAGTGAAGCCCTGACTACTCATATCTCAACGCCTCTACCGGGTTCCGCGTTGATGCCTTCCAGCTTTGCCAACTCACAGTCAACAAGGCAATTCCCAATGCAAGCAGTCCGGCCAACGCAAAAATCCACCAACTCAATGCGGTTCTATAGGCAAAATTTTCGAGCCATTTGTTCAAGGTGAAATAGGCGAGTGGCGTAGCAATAACAAAGGCAATCACCACCCAACGGACAAAGTCTTTATTGAGCATCTCCATCACTTCTGATACTTTGGCTCCATTGACTTTGCGGATACCAATTTCTTTAGTCCGCAGCCTGGAAATGTGCAAAGCGATGGCAAACAATCCCATCATGGCGATGAAAATAGCCATGCCGGTAAACAATAAGATAAAGGTTTTCAAACTGGCTTCCCGCTTGTATTGCCCTTCAAATTTCTTGTTCAAAAAAGAATATTGAAAAGGTGCGTCCGGGTAGGCAATGATCCATTTCTGTTTGATGAAATTTAAGCTTGCTGTCATGTTTCCGGGCTTGACACGAACCGAAACATAATTGTGGAATCGATCAAACAGAATGGCAAAAGGACGGATAGCTTTATAGTAACTTTCAAAATGAATATCCTTCACCACACCAATGATATTCAACTTGGTCAATTGTTCCCGATTGGCGCGAATTTCACTGTCGTAGATAAACGAGCCGACCGGATCTTTCAATCCCAAACTTTTCACCGCTGCTTCACTTAAAATGATGCTGTGGCTGTCATCGTAATTTTTGGCAAAGTCACGTCCGGCAAGCAGTTTAAGTCCAATTGTCTGCAAAAAATCGTAACTCCCCCGATACGGAATGACCATGTGATTGGCCGGATCACCCTGTTTTTTCATGTAAAGCGGTGTATTATAGTCGCCATCCCCGGGCACCGTGCTGGATGTGGTCACTGAAACAATGGAATGATCATCCAACAGTTCCGACTTGAAGTTGTCGAAGTTCTGACGCAGTCCCCAAACCGGTGCATCGAAAACCACCACATGCTCCTGGTCATAGCCAGGATTTTTTTGCATGAGGAAATTTAATTGACGAGATACCAAAATAGAGACAGAAATCAGGATGATGGCGATGACAAATTGCCCGGTCACAACAATTTGGCGGGCCGTGCTCTTTCCTCCAAAAACGGATTGGTTCTTCATCAGGAAGACATTGTTTTCAACCGCCAGCCTGATCGCTGAATACGCTCCACCTCCAACACCTACCAAGAGAACCAGCCCGAGCGGGAAAACATAGGTCAGTGGTTTATGAAAAAGAGCAAGTTCTCGAATGCCGGGAGAAATCGATTCAAGATGGGGATAACTAATCCATGAAATAATGATTGCCAAAAGCATCGCCACAGAGGCAACTCCAAACGACTCGAATAGAAAACCCGAAACGATGTGCTTTCGGCCCGCTCCTGAAATTTTCCGTAAAGCAATTTCTTTGGCACGACTCAAATTACTCACCGTAAACAGGTTGATGTAATTTAAAAAAGCG
>DATFMO010000139.1:0-2894 GCA_035266925.1 Sunxiuqinia sp.
AGTTATACCTATTCTCGCACGATGCGAAAAACGAATAGGGTATTCGATGCTGAAACGATCAACCGCGGGAAGTACTATCCATCGGTTTACGACAAACCCCACGATTTGTCGGTGGTCGCCAATTACCAAATTTCCAGGCGCTGGCGGGTATCTGGTAATTTTGTGTTTTCATCGGGACGGCCAACAACTTTGCCCGAACTGCGCTACACTTATGGAAACCAGCAACTCATTTATTTTTCTGATCGGAATAAATACCGAATGCCACCGTATCACCGGTTCGATATCAGCATTACGATGGATGAAAATTTGCGGCGCAAGCGCATGTGGAAAGGAAGCTGGACGCTTTCGATTTACAACGTTTATGGACGAAAAAATCCATATTCGGTCTACTACCAGCGGGAAGCCGAGAATGCTTTAGCGGGTGGCATGTTTGGCTTATATAAATTTTCAGTCATTGGCATTCCAGTGCCTTCGTTAACTTATAATTTTAGGTTCTGATGGGTAAAAAGTTAGTCTATATTATTTTTATCATGTTCGTCGTTTTAGCCTGCGAAGATGTTTACCGACCCAATCTTGACCAGGTGGAAAACAAGCTTGTTATTGAAGCATTGGTGACCAACGATGCCAATCAAAATTTTATCAGGATTTCGAAGTCACGGAATTTTTTTGACAATAGTGGGATTGAGATGGTGCCGGGAGCCACGGTAGAGCTGATCGATGGACAAAACCAGGTATATAGCGGGCAGGAAACGAAAGCGGGCTACTTTACCCTGGATCACGCATCAAAGCCGGGCGAACATTATCAGCTTCGGGTGACAGCAGAAGGGGAGATCTACGAGTCGGATGTAGAAGAGATGCCTGCTTTGCCCGCTTTTGATTCCATTTATGCTGAATCGGAACACGTAACAAAATATTATGATTCATCCTATGGCGAACCAATTGCTTACGACGCAGAACAAACGCATACATTCATTGATCTTCCGATGACAGACAGCCTGGCTAATTATCGGTTTAATTTGACGAAAACACTAGAGTGGATCATTCTGCCACCAATGGAGATTGGACCGCCTCCACCAACCATTTACGGGTGGGTGAATTTTGGTTCAACAGGTAATTTCAACATTGCCGGTCCGGCTGATTACGGAACGGGAGACGTCATTAAACGACATTCACTGATTGAACTGACAAAAAAATTGGATGGACTCATTTCTACAGATTACATCGACCAGGAAGCTTATATGGAAGGTTGGGTGATCGACGTCAACGAGTATGGCATGTCGTCAAAAACATTTAATTACTACCGATCCATGGTTGACCAGTTGGAGGCAACCGGAAAATTGTTTGATGCCGTTTATGCCCAGTTGGAGCCTAATATTCACTGTGTCAGCAATCCCGAAAAAACGGTGTTGGGATACTTTGAAGTGAGTTCTTACAAAAAATTCCGGTATTTTGTATACTCCTCAAGGGGCAGCAATTATGTCTATTCTCATTTGGTGCACAAAACGGATCCTTTCCCATCGGCAGACACTATTGAGGCCTATCAACCACCTGATTTTTGGATTAACAGATTTGCTGACGAATGAAGAAGAAGTTATCCATATTATTGCTGATTTTGCTGGCTGCCAGCCTGGTGCTTAAAGCTCAGGTGAAAAATACTGGTTTTCTTTTAACTGATCGGGATGTGTATGTTAGTGGCGAAAACCTGCTGGCTAAAGTTTTTGTGCCACAGGACCAGGATTTCAAAGTGGTATATCTCAGTTTGTCGGCCATCGACGGACAGCTCATTACCAGTGCTAAATTGAAGATTGAAAACCACGAGGCAGCCGGTTACTTGTATTTGCCGGATTCGCTACACACGGGCAGTTTCCTGTTGAACGCTTTTTCATCGCACTTTGTGAAGCAGGATTTTTACAGCAAGGAAATTGTCGTAATCAATCGATTCACCAATCCTGATCAGGGTGTCCAACTTGAAAGGGCCAACTTGCCTGAGGTGCCGATGGTCAACCAACTGTTAATTGATGTTCAAAATTTGAAGGAAAGCTATCAAAAACGCCAGGATGTGTCATTGTCATTTCAGTTAAATTCTGAATTGAAAAAGGAAATCACCGGGAAGCTTTCCATCGTTGTCAGCGAAGTTGTGCCGGGTTGGCAAGCTCGATATTTACCTGTTCATCCAAATTTTGATCATTCAATATTACTGACAAAATACCGGGGAGTGGTGATGGAAGGTATGGTGACCAATACCGAAACAAAAGTGCCAGTTGATGGAGCCACAGTTTATCTGACCAAACCGGATTCAGTGCCTTATTTTGATTATTACCGAACCAGTGCAGACGGCCGCTTTTATTTCTTGTTGAAAGATTGCCAGGGAGTTCAGCCGCTCATCGTGCAGGCGGTAAAAGAGGGTGAAAATGATCAATTAAAAGTGCAACTGGATGATCAGTTTTCGCATGATGCGTTGCAGGCAGAAGCAAAACCGGTGAACTTGACAAAAGCGGAACAGTCCTATTTTTCAAAGGCTGTTTCGATTGTGACATTCGACAAAGTGTATCAGCAAAATGAGTTGGAAGTCGCAAAATCAGCATTTAATAAACCGTATCCTTTCCCATTTTATGGTGCGCCTGATGTACAAGTAGATCCGGATGAATTTTTCGACATGCGCAATTTCAATGAATTATCGAAGGAGTTGCTCTCACCCGTTCGTTTTCGGGAACGAAAAGACGGTTACACGTTGAACCTGGTAGATCGCGATCATTCAAAGTATTTTGTTGATTTGCCGTTGATGACAATTGATGGCGTTCCGGTTCAAAAAGTCAGTCAAATTGCTGATATGGGAACCAAAGAGATCGATTGGATTGATGTTGTGCCGCATGAGTGTTTCTACGGCGATCAAA
>DATFMO010000140.1:0-5997 GCA_035266925.1 Sunxiuqinia sp.
AAGTCAGAGCAATGATTCCGGCGGTTCCGTAGATAAAACCAATGTCGCTGGTGGTTAAGCCAAGTCCACCTTTTGATATATCGTCCAGTAGGAAAGGGGACGCGAGCTTCGCCAGCTGGGCTTCACCAAGGCGAAACACCAGTAGAAAAATCAATGCAACTCCAATTCCTTCTTTCTTGAAAAACGAAACAAATGTTTCGCCGAAATCCGCCATCACTTCTTTCATGCTTTTTGGTTCCTGTTTTTTGTCTGAGGTTGGACGTGGAAGAATAATCAGGTGCCACAGAAAAAAGGCCAGAAAAAGGATTGCCATGATGAAAAATGTGATGCTCCAGGCCCATGATGTTTTACTGGCGATTGTTTCAAGGTGACCCGCCAGAATGACAAGCGGTCCTTGTCCGGCCAGCATGGCAAAGCGGTAAAAAGTATTACGAATACCTACAAAAAATGCCTGGTCGTGCTTGGAAAGTCCGAGCATATAAAAGCCATCGGCAGCAATATCGTGTGTAGCTGAGCTAAAAGCCATCAACCACAGAAAGGCCAGGCTGTATTGAAAAAAATTGCTCATGGGGATGGTAAAAGCCACGCCAGCTAATCCACCACCAACCAGTAATTGCATACTGATGATCCAGAACCGTTTCGTTTTCAGGTTGTCTACAATTGGGCTCCAAATGGGTTTGATCACCCAAGGCAGATACAGCCAACTGGTGTACAGCGCAATGTCCGTATTTGAAATATCCAGTCGTTTGTACATGATCACTGAAACGGTCATGACGATGACGTATGGCAGCCCTTCGGCAAAATAAAGTGTGGGAATCCAGGCCCATGGATTGCGGGTTGTGGCTTTCTTCATTTTTATTCTTCAATATTTTTCTTCCTTCTGGAAGAATGATGGATGGTAAGAATATCAATACGTTGAGGATTGACTAGTCGATAAATAATTCGATAATTTCCCTTGAAGAGTTCTCTTATTTCTGAAGTCTCAAATTCCGGAACAATTCGCCCTGAATGAGGGTGTTTCCTGAAAATGCTTGTCTTTTTTCTAATTCGAAATAGTTGATTTTTAGCATACCTGACTGAATCTCGGGAAACATATTCCGCGACGCCTTTTAGGTCTGATTTGGACTGATTTGTCCAGTTTATTGGAACCATGAATTGACCTCTTTGTCCAAATCTTCGTCAGATGTAATCTGAGAGTTTTCTGATTCTTCAAGCCCTTGTTCGACCTTTTGGATTAAAATCATTCTATCAACCAGTTCATCCAATGAAAATTGATCGGGAAATTTTGAAATGGTTTCGATGACTTTATTTTTTGTGAGCATAATTGTAAATTTTACCAAATATACGAAAACGAACAAACTCAAGTTTTAAAATAATCTCAATACAATTTTTTCAATTCTATATCCCGAAAATAATGGGTTAGAATTTCCTGATAACTGTATCCTTTTTCACCCATCACAGCAGCACCAATTTGGCAGAGGCCCACACCGTGTCCCCATCCGGCACCGGTGAACACAAATTGTTGAGGAATTCCATCTTGAATATCCAAATGATCCACAACAAAAGCCGAGCTATAAAGATGTGATTCTGACAAAGTACGGCGGATTTCCAGTTCTTTGCCAATGGTCAGTGTTTTTTTTGAGCCGGCTATTTTTAGCTTGATGATGCGCGAAGAATGCCCGCGCTCAATCGCTTCCAGTTTGATGATCTGGCCAAAGTCAAATCCGGTTTTTTGTTGAATGAGTGTTGCCAGTTCCGATTGAGAATACTGAACTTTCCAACGAAAAAAGTCAGCTGTTTGCTGATCAAAATTGGGAAGAACTTGTGATAGGATTGTTTTGTCCGATGTGTTGCAAAAGGCCGTTGGTTGGCTTCTGATCCATTCATTGGCTTCGTCTTCCCGGCGTAAATCAACGCAAGTTGTTGCAGCCTTCTCCTCCTCCGAATCGACAATTTTTGTGAGGTAGCGATGGCGAACCGGTTCCCAGACATGCTCAAAATTTTCGGTAACGCCACCGCAACATTTTGAAAAGCGGGCATCGCAAATCTCATTTTCTGAAAAAAGAACTTCGCCAATAGTTGCATCAATGGCCTGCCTTGCTTTTTCGTTGATGATTTTGGTAATTCCCTGATAGCGCTGGCAATGATCGTCGGCACACACATCAAACAACGCATGATCTTCCCGGTCGTACCAGCGGATGAGTTCATCATCGGTTTGCTGTGTTGTCTGATAAGCCTGCTTCTTTACTTGCAGTTGGTGGCTTTTTTCAATCTGAGCCAGCAGCCAGCTTCGGGAAATCACCGCATGCGCTTTCAGCAACTCCATGGAGCTGGTGGCACTCATTTCCGACGAAATCACCGAGCGTAGGTATTCTTCCAAAGGAACAAGATTGATGGCACGAACTTTCCCGTTTTCAATCACCAGCTTCAAATCACCACGAAAGTTTTGATCCTCTTTTTGTTCCCAATGAAAATTCAGACCAATCGTCACATTTTTTAAAGAGAAATAGTCGTCGGCTTCGGTTGAATGGAAAACAAATTCTTTGCTAATGAGGGTGTCATGTTCGTTCGATACCAATTTGATTTCATCACCTTGTGCAAAAGCCTGAAAGGAATTCCACACCATGGTCTTTCCGATCTGATAATCCCCATGAAACTCAAATTGAATTACATTGTCTGCCAGGATGCCGACTTGTATTTTGGGTTGCTTACTCATAAATGCTTTTTCAGTTTTTCCTTCAATTCCACAAAATCCTGATCATTGATCGTGACTTGCCTGAAAATATCCTCTAAATCTGTTGCCGTCAGTTTGTCGAAATCTTCTTTCCGGGGAAGAATGGCCACTCCACCAAATTCAACAGCCGCCGGGCTCATGATGACTTGTTTGTCGCCATCCTCAAAAAATTGGCTCGGACGCTGTTTGTCCCGTGGAAAAACAATGACCCGCCATGTTCCTTTTTCATAATTGGCCAGAATGTTCATCATGGGCTCGCCTTCTTGCCCTCGTTCTTTCAAAATATCCAATAGGATTTGAAAATGCCCCTTCACTTTTGTTTCTGAAGTTGATGACAACAGAATAAATTTTCTCAGATAGTCATCCCCAACAGCTTGTATGTCGGTCGTTTCATCATGAAAAAGATTTCTTCCAAATCCATGGATGATTTGAGCCAGTTCTTTGTAAATCGGCATTCCGGTTTTATCGGCAGCCTGAAAGTGAAAATGATCGGGGGCCGAAGCACCGCATTTGGGGCCGTTGTAAAAAATGGTGAAATCAGGTAATTCCTTGCTCAATTGCAATAAATCTGCAAAATAATTCTCGATTCGTTGCGGGGTGTGTTCATTTAGAGGGATCGTGAGGTGCTTTTGAAAAATCGGGTAGGGGTTGACCAGGATGGAATATTTGCCATGAAAATCAATCCCACGCTGAATCTCCGAACGGTTGGCTTCGCAAAGAAAGCAGGGGCGCTGGCTGATGGTCTGTGCATCCAGCTTGGCGCCGGAGGAACGAATCCTTTCCGGGTTGAATTGGGCGTTGATTTTGAATCCATCAAATTGAAACGATTTAGATTCAACTTTTTCCAATCCGGCATAATTCTCCCGCGCCAAATTCCAATTCGATTTCTGCTCCTGGATGAGCTGATCAACTTGTTGGGAAAGCGATTGCTGAATCCTATTTTTGTTGTGTTCGATCACTCTTTTCGTCTGTTCAAATTCATGCGTGCATGCAATTCAAAAGTCCGCAAGCCGTCCTTGTAGGCGTTGTGCGCATTTTCTTTAGCAATGTCCAGCGAAGCGTCGGAATTGTCTTCCCAGCGCCGGCACCGATAAATGGTTTCGTAAATCCGGCCAATTTTGTAGATCCTGGAAATGGCCAGTCCCACGGCATAATCTTCGCCATAACTTGTATTTGGGAAACGAATTTCCCGTACAATTGGTGTGTAAAATGCTCGGGGAGCACCCAGCCCATTGATGCGCAACGCATTGTTTGGCCCATTGTCTGGCGTCCATTCCTTGTGGTCAATCAGTCCCGGTGGAATCTCTTCCAGCTTGAAATTGCACATCTGGTACGAGCCGATCACCATGGCGCATTTTTCTTCGTGAAACTTATCCACAATTTTCTGCAAAGTGTGTTCATCAAAATAGAGGTCGTCACTATCCAACTGTACAGCCAATCGCCCACATTGCTCGTGAAAAATTCCTTCGTTCCAACAACCGCCGATGCCCAGATCTGCCCGTTTCGGGGTGACGTGGATCAGTCGCTTGTCATCATACTTTTGTAACAGTTCGGTGGTACCGTCGGTGGAATGGTTGTCCACCACAATCAAATTAAAGTTGAAATCAGATTTTTGCAGAAGAACGGAATCCACAGCGTCTTTGATGGTTTTGATACGGTTTCGAACGGGAATGATTACGCTTGCTTCCACCGGAAAATTATGATTGAAATTGACCTCGCGAAAATCAGGTGAAAGAAAGGCTCCCACTTTTTTTAGATGGTCAGTGCAGGCTTCCTCCATTTCCAGCTGTCGTTCCCTGGCATTGGGAGCAACGTAATCAAATTGTTTTTCACCGGTCTTTCGGGTGTCCGATTCTTCCATGGTGAAAAGATATTCCGGAATTCGGACGATTAAGCCCATTCGCGATGCCAGTAATCGCAGGGCATAAAATCCAGCATTTTGCCATTCTGTTTTGATTTCTGAAGTAAAAGCTTTTAATACTTCTTTTCGAAATAGCTGAGCCGGCCCAAAATTGAAATCGTCTCGCAAACTGCCTTCCTTGTAGTCGATCACCGGGTGATTGGAACGCTGACCATTTTTGATTTCCTGGTAGTCGGCGTACAACATGCTGGATAAACTGTTCATTGCAAGTTGCAACATGCGCTCCAGGGCGAACGGTCCCAATTGCAGTCGTGTATCTTTTAGGGCAATGAATGCAAAATCGCCGGTTAATTTTCCAGCGATCGTTTTTATGGTTTGGGTTGAAAACGGTTGTTCCGTGAGTATGATTTCTGCTCCTTCAATCGTCACCGGATTTGGTGAAAGAACAAACACAGCATGCACCATTTTTGATTGGCGAAACTGATGAACCATTGCCTGTGTTTCATCATGCCCGTTGAAGGATAAAAAGCAATCAATTCGATGCGGCATTGACTAAAGTTTTATGTCGACGGGATCTGACAGCTGGCTTTCGTTATGAAGTCGGTCGAGTGCAGAAACCCGAAATTCGTATTCTTGTTTATTGTTTTTCTTGTTGAGGTAAATTTTGGTTTCCTGGGTGATCATGAAAATAAATCGACTGTCATTTGGGTCGAATTTTTCACCCTTCTTATTTCTGTAAACAATGAATTGGATGGGTTTATCCATTTCGTTCTCTGTTTTGTGAACCTTCCATTTCAGCACTTTTCCCCATCCTTTTTTTACTTTTCTCAGTTTTTGTGGCGGCTGATTGTCAATCCAAGGCATTGGTGGAACAATAGCGGGATACTTATACAAATCGTTTTCAAGGCTGTCCTGAAAACCAATCAAATCGCGGTAGAAATGCTTAGCGCTGAAGTAACAGTTCCCTTTGATCTCCGGAATTTGACGTGTCAACCGAAGTTGATTCGGGAGTTGTTCAGCCTGTCTCCATTCCAGAATATTTGAGGCAGGATTTGATTTATAAAGGGCGTGACCAATGTAAAGAGCTCTTCCGTAGGTGTAATTTTTCCACCAGTTACTTAGCACTTTAAAGTCGGCAGCGGGCTGTCCGATATACCAATACAGTTGAGGAATGAGGTAGTCAATCCACCCATTTTTCATCCATTTTAGTACATCGGCATATAGGTGGTCATAGTTTGTGTATCCGGCTGATGTCAGTGAACCCATTGGGTCGCTGGAAAAGTTTCGCCAAACACCAAACGGGCTGATTCCGAACTTCATCCAAGGCTTGATGGATTTGATGGCTTTACTGAGCATCTCAATGGTTTTGTCCACATTGCTGCGTCGCCAGTCTGCCAACTGG
>DATFMO010000141.1:0-2488 GCA_035266925.1 Sunxiuqinia sp.
ATTTGGAATAGGTTTGGGTAAATGGTGAATTGGAGCCTGGCACTTGCTGCTCTTTCCCGGAAACATAGGTGAAATTCAGTTCCGATGCGATTCCTTCAGTAGCAAATTGCTTGTCGTTTTGCGAATACTGTTCAAAACTTACTTTCCCGGTGATGGCGTCAAAATCTGTGTGTTCGGCATTGTCTCCTTTGCTAACTGTTTCATTCAGAAAATATTGATCTGATGCTGATGAATAGCTGGAGCCAATTGTTAGTTTTCCCCAGGTTTTTATTGGCGAACCCAGTTCCAGACGGAAATTATTTTCATCCTGAATGATATTTGGAGACCCCACATTTTCGAAAAAGAATTCGTTGCTGCTGGCAAAATAATCCCAACGATTTAGCGTAAGGTAGCCCGATAAGTATAGTGGGAGAGTTGATGGGAAATCAATTCGGGCACCGGCTTTGATCGAACTGTAAAAACGGCCAAAATAGATGTTCGTACTTAATGTGTACGCACGATTGTTAAAGAACAGGTAGTCGACGCTCAAAAATCCCTGGTTGATGGGTTTGGTAGATACATTGCCGCCAAACTCAACTTCAAGGGGTTTTTCTTTTTGCACTTTTAAATGCAGATCGAAATAGCCGGTTTCCCGGTTGTACATCGAAATGGGGCGAATCGACTTGATTTGTGGATCGGCGACTAGTTTAAAATACGCCGCCCGTAGTTTATCCAGATCGATAATGTTATGTTTGTGCTTGATACTTTGAATGATGTACTTCCGTTGCATGGGATCGGTCACACCTTCAACTTGAATATTTTGAAAAAGCAAGGTTGGTTTTTTCAGGTTGAAAGCATGTCTTTTGCCTGCAATTTCTTTTTGTGAAACTCGTCGATGAATGAGCATTTTTATGCTGTCCATTTGAGCCATCGTAGTCTCATAACCTTGTTTTTCCAGCTCCAACACGCGGCTAAAATCGAATATGTTAACATTGTTGAACTTGGTTTCCAGTAGTATGCCTTTATCTTTGGGTACTTCATAATTGGTTTTCTGCACGATCATGTTTTTGAGTTGCGCCATCACATCATCCACAGCCGGCTTTTTAGCATTGCCAGCCACTTTGTGGCCGATAATAATATCCGGGTTGAAATCTTTGATCATGTTTTTCACTGGGAAGTTATTCACAATGCCGCCGTCAAAAACGAGTGCACCATTAATTTCAATGGGTTTGAAATAAAGCGGGAACGTCATGGATGCCCGGACAGCTTCACCAAGGTCGCCGCTTCGAAGTTCTACCTCTTTGTTGGCATACACATCGGTGGCAATGCAAAGAAAAGGCACCATTAGGTTGTTAAAATTATAATCGCAAACGGCATTCGTAGAGGAAAACAACTCCATAAATGCAAAATCAATCTGTTCCTCAGGAATGATGCTGGCTGGTGGCACAATCTTCAACTTATTTTGTTTTCTCTGAAGATCAAGGTTCAGCCACGATGGCGTTTGCTCCAGCTTACGGAAATAATAGCGGTATTCTTCCTGAATTTTACCGCTCACCCAAAATTTAAATTTTTCGGAAAGGAAAAGCTTTTCCATCTCGTCTGGAGAATAACCAGCAGCATACAAACCACCAATAATAGCGCCCATCGACGTTCCGGCAATGTAGTCAATAGGAATGTTGTTTTCTTCCAATGCCCGGATGACACCAATGTGTGCCAAGCCTTTGGCACCACCGCCACTCAGCACTAATCCAACGCCCTGGGCATTTGCCATGATAATAGAAAAAAACAAAAGGAAAGTTAGTGAACATATTTTCATGGCGTAAAAAGTTGGCTGAATTCTGGTTAACTAAAATACGAAATCAGCAATAAATTCCTATTGTAGAATTGTAAAATTACGGTCGTTACGAATCAACTTTCATTTTGAGTGATTGAAAGCCTTCCCCAAGGATTTCACGAGTGTCCATGACCGTGATAAAAGCATCAGGGTCAATCTGGCTGATAAAGGCTTCCAGAATCGCTACTTCGCGTCGGCTAACAACCGTATAAATGATTTGTTTTTCTTCGCCACTGTACATTCCTGTGCCGTGTATGTAGGTTCCGCCACGTTCAAGGTCAACCAAAATCTTCCGCCTTATTTCTTCATGTTTTTCTGAAATAATGAATAACGCTTTGTTGTAATCGGAACCTTCCAGGGTGATGTCTACCGCCTTGCCGGAAATGTAAATAACAAGCCACGAGTACAAGGGAATTTGCCAGTCATGGAAAACGGCTAACCCCAGCAAAACAATCACCGAATCGACATAAATCAACAGCTGGCCTAATTGCAGGTTGGTGTATTTGGCGATGATCATGGCAATGATGTCCGATCCACCGGAAGTGGCCCGCGACTTAAAAATGAGGCCAAGCCCAAAGCCGATCAAAACGCCGCCGAATACACAGGAAAGTAGCACATCTTTTACAAGAGGTGCATCGCCGTCCATCCGCATGTACGTAATTAAATCCATGAAAA
>DATFMO010000142.1:0-3947 GCA_035266925.1 Sunxiuqinia sp.
ATGCGATAAGTGAACAAACAAGCAATTCTAAAATTCAATGTTTATCCAGACCGTGTAATTATGATTGAACATCCTAATTGTTTCAACTGTTTCTAAACGAAAAAGTTGTCCTGTGCCCAAAATTAGAATACTTGCAACTGAAGATGATACGCTCCACGAAGAAATGCTGCGAATTACCATCGAACAATTAGGATATGAACTGATTGACGTCATCTATAAGCCTTCATCTCTTTTTGTGAAAATTGATGCCACAAAGCCCGATATTTTGCTAATGGACATTGACTTAGGAGACGATGTTTCCGGTATTGACCTTGTGAAAGAAGTCAACGAGAAGTACGATATTCCTGTCATTTACGTCACGTCATTTGCTGATAGCGACACGTTTCAAAAAGCAAAAAAAACGTATCCCGCCGCCTACATTGTAAAACCCTACAAGGAATCAGAGTTACAACGTGCCATTGAATTGGCAATTAACAACCAACAAAATAAATTCAGTTCTACTGCAGATCTCAAGAATAATGTTGTTTCAAACGATTATCTCTTTTTTAAAGAAGGAAAAGCCCTGGTCAAAATCGAGATCAACTCAATTAAGCTCGTCGAAGCCTATGACAAATATTGTATTATCTACACCAATGAAAAGAAAATCATGTATCGTTCCAGGTTGAAGGATATTTGTGCTCAACTACCCTCATCTTCATTTTGTCAAGTGCATCGATCTTATATCGTCAACCTGAATGCGATTGATAAAATAATCCCCAATAACCATATGTTTTATGCGGCGGGGAAAGAGGTTCCAATCAGTAAATCGTACCGACAAAATTTGTTTTCACGACTCAATTACGTGGTTTGAAATTTATAAATTATGGTTATTCCAAACAATATTGATAAAATGCTGGAGCTTACCCACACGTTTGGTTGGCTTATCGGTGTTGATGAAAAACTGGAGAGTCATTTGTGCAGAACCTGTGGTGTAAAAAAAATTGGCAACGAGCACCTAATCATTTTATTTACACCATCGTTAGCAGAGCAATTATTGGAAACCATTCAGAAACACCCCAAAATTGTCTTTACAGTTGTGGATGCCTATACATTTGAATCTTACCAGTTTAAAGGGGAATATGTTGAAAACCGCCCATTAAATTCCGAAGAAGAAAATATGAAACTACGGTTTATGCAGGGAATAGAGTCAGTTTTATTTGATATGGGATTTGATTATCATGGCCACTTCAACCAATATGCTGATTTGGAAGGTTGGGCTGTAAAAATGAAGGTGGAAGAAATATACGAGCAAACACCTAAACCAGGGACAGGGAAAAAGCTAACCGTCAAATAAAGTGAATTATGGGTTCATTAATAACATCTGAGATTCAAAATGCGCTTCAGGGGATTGTCCCTTCGGTAATGGCCACTACTTCGCCTGATGGCCTGCCCAATTTAACCTATATTTCCCAGGCTCATTTTGTGGATGATAAACACCTGGCAATTTCCTGGCAATTTTTTAATAAGACATGGAAAAACCTCCAGACAAATCCGAATTTTTCGGTGGTAGTCACAGCGCCTCAAAACTGGGCCATGTGGAAAATTAAACTGCGCTTTGTGGAATTACTGAAAGAAGGTGAATTGTTCGACGAAATGGAAATCGCACTTGAAGCCATTGCAACCATGCAGGGAGCTGCTGATGTATTTAAACTGGCAGCTGTATTGATGTGTGAGATTGTATCAATTGAAACCCAGTTTCATGGAATCACAGATTAATCAAATCAAAGCGCAGCTGGATAAAGAAATTCGCAAAAATGAGATTGCGCAAAGTGTATCGCTTGAAATCGGCAAAGTCTCACCCCTCAAAGACAAACTGAATCATATCCTTAAAATTTTGGAAGAAAGTTATAATCTGAAACACACCATGTTGCTTTTTCCGGATAAGGATCAGCAGAAATTAACAGTTTATGCCAGCAGGGGATTTGATCAATCAGGTATCGGTGCAGAAACAAAGTTCGGACAGGGAATCATTGGCATGGTGGCCAAAAAGAAGAAGAAAATTCGAATAGCCGGTATTCCCAAATATCGTCAATATGCCTATACTGCGGCACACGAACAAGGCTTGGCCGACGATGCCATCAAACTCCCCGGGTTGCCTAATGTCGACTCGCAGCTTGCCATTCCCCTACTCGCTAATGATGAATTGATCGCAGTTTTGTCCATTGAAAGTTCCGATCACAATTTCTTTTCCAAGGAAGACGAAATCTTTCTTCAATCATTATCACAGCAAATTGCTTTATCGATTCAAAATGCCCTAGTCATCGATCAGCTGGAAGAGAAAGTCCATCAGCGTACACAGGAGATAGAACGCCAAAATGCCGAACTGGAAAGGCTGAATGCAACGAAAGACCGTTTCTTCTCGATTATTGGACATGACCTGAAAAGTCCTGTTTCAAGTTTGAAAGTAGCAACCGATCTCATCCAGTATCATTCCCGAAAAGGAGATTTTGAAAAATTAACGGAAGTTGGATTAAAGATCAGCACAGCCGTTAACAATGTCAACCAGTTGCTGGACAATCTATTGAATTGGGCCATGAATCAAAGAGACATGTTGAAGTGTGAACCGACAAAAATCAATCTTAAAGAACTATTCAGTCGGGTTGAAAACATCTTTAAAGAATCAATATCCGCAAAAAACCTGGTCGTCGACAACCAGTTGATGGATGAATGTTTAATCTTTTCAGATCAGAATATGACCTTATCAGTATTTCGAAATGTATTTAGCAACGCGATCAAATTCAGCCATAAAAACGGAATCATTGAAGTCAAAAACCAATGTACGGACACTGAAACAATGGTCACAATCACTGATCAGGGTGTTGGCATGTCACCAGATAAAATCAATGTGTTGTTCCATCTCAAAGAAAAGAAAAGCACGCTGGGGACCAATCGCGAAAAGGGAACTGGCCTGGGGATGGTTCTGGTAAAAGATTTCATGGAAATGAATAACGGATCTGTGGCCATAGAAAGCCATCCGGAACAAGGCACAAAAGTCACCCTTCGCTTCCAATCTGCAAATTCATAAATTCCTGCTAGGGCCCGACCAAAATTTATAGCGTACCCTGCCCCCCAACATTTTATTGCGTTCCTGCGGAACTCTCCAGATGGATATAATTCGATGACATAGAGCCAATTACACAAACAACCTTTAGTCCCCTCAGAACGAAACACCTTTGAACCGGGCACTCGTTATTTTTTATCTTTTCACGACGGATTTTTGGCCATTCATTCCCTTGTGATTTCATTCACACCATCTTTTGAACCGTTCACGCCATAAAACAATCACTTCATTCCTTTTATTTCCAACAATTGATGCCGCCAGCTACCTTTATTTCTGGAATTAGCGAATAACGTCAATCTTAAAACAAATAATTATGGAAACGGTAAAAAACATTCAGGTAAAAGAAGAAAAGAAAGTTGATCCTTCAAACATCATGCAAGTTGGAATGGGCTTTTTTGCCTCAAAAACGCTGCTAACTGCAGTTAAGTTGGGACTTTTCACGCAACTGGCCGGCAGGCCTCAGTCCGGCGCTGAAATAAAACACCAACTGGGCTTACACATCAGGGGACTATATGATTTTTTGGATGCGTTGGTTGCATTGGGTTTTTTGCAAAGAAAAGGGGAAAAAGACTCGGCGGTTTATTCCAACTCTGCGGACACAGACCTTTTTCTGGACAAGAACAAACCGTCTTATGTTGGTGGAATGCTGGAAATGGCAAATAACAGGTTATATCCATTTTGGAACTTCCTTGAAGAAGGATTAAGAACCGGAAATCCTCAAAATGAAATCAGAACCGGAAAGCAGACTTTATTTGAACAAATTTATTCAGACAAGGATAAGACACGGGAATTTGTGAATGCCATGGCCGGTATCCAAACAGGCAATTTCATCACATTTGCCACGAAA
>DATFMO010000143.1:0-7891 GCA_035266925.1 Sunxiuqinia sp.
CATTGGGGCCGCTTCTGGCTCAGGACATTATCGTACATGATCCGGTAATGATTCAGCAAAATGATACTTATTATGTGTTTTGCACCGGATGGGGAATCAGTGTCTGGTCATCGCCCGATATGAAAAACTGGAACCATGAAAACCCGGTGTTTGAAAAAGCACCTGAATGGGCGGTTGAGGCTGTAAAAGGGTTCAAAGGACACATTTGGGCTCCGGATATTTCTTATTTCAACGGACAGTATTATTTGTATTATTCAGTTTCCGCGTTCGGAAAGAATACCTCTTGCATTGGGCTGGCGACCAATAAAACGCTTGATCCCAACGATCCGGAATTTAAATGGGTTGATCATGGAAAAGTGATTCAATCTTTTCCGGGGAAAACCAATTGGAATGCCATTGATCCAAATTTGATCGTGGCAAAAGATGGAACGCCATACCTGGTGTTTGGCTCATTTTGGGACGGAATCAAGCTCGCTAAATTGTCGTCTGATGGCATGTCTGTTGCTCAGGATTTAAATACACTACCAACCATCGCGTCGCGAAAAACAGAATCTGATGGTCCTAATCCGCCTGCCATTGATAATAATCCTATTGATGCTGGTGGCAATGCGATTGAAGCACCATTCATCTTTAAAAAAGGAGAATATTACTACTTGTTTGCCTCCATTGATTATTGCTGCAAAGGACCTCGAAGCAACTATAAAGTGATCGTTGGACGTGCTGACAAAATCCCTGGTCCTTATTATGACGAAGATGGAAAACCGTTGGCTCACGGAGGCGGAACGATTATACTGAAAGGGAATAAAGATTGGTACGGTGTTGGCCACAATGGAACTTATACTTTCAATGGGAAGGATTATCTGATTTGCCACGGGTATGACGCCCATGATAAGGGAAAGCCGAAGTTGATCATCAAACAACTAGGATGGGAAAATGACTGGCCATATATTCTTGACAAGCAAAACCAGAAATAACTATCAAGGAGTAATGAATTTTCTAAACTTTAATAAACTGATAGAATGAAAAGAAGAAATTTAAAACATTATCAGCAACTCTTAATCGGAGTTGTTGTGGTTGCCGGATTGTTTTTTACGAACCAGTTGGCAGCGCAAAATGCAAGAATAAAGATCGACGTTGACCGGACCATCGGGAAAGTTGATCGGCACATTTACGGAAACTTCGCGGAACACCTGGGACGCTGCATCTATGGCGGAATTTATGATCCGGGATCGCCGCTTTCCGATGAAAATGGTTTCCGCAAGGATGTCATGAAGGCTGTGAATGATCTGAATGTTTCCATCATTCGCTATCCGGGTGGAAACTTTGTATCCAACTATCACTGGCTGGACGGTGTGGGCCCGAAAGATCAACGCCCCACCCGCATGGAATTGGCCTGGCATCGTTTGGAAACAAACCAGTTTGGAACGGACGAATTTATGGAATACCTGAAGAAAGTTGGTTCAGAGCCTTATTTCGCCGTGAATATGGGAACCGGAACGATTGAAGAAGCCCAGCGTTGGGTGGAATATTGCAACGTAAAAAGTGGTCCGTACTACGCTGAGCTGCGCAAAAAGTATGGTCATCCGGAACCTTATAATATCAAGTACTGGAGCCTTGGAAATGAGATGGACGGCTTCTGGCAGATGGGACACTTGAACGCCGAAGATTACAGCAAGAAAGCCCGTGAGGCTGCCAAGCTGATGAAACTGACTTCGCCTGAAATTAAACTAGTCGCAGCCGGCTCTTCAAATTATCGCCCCAATGCCGATCCGAATGCCTGGAACGCCACGGTGTTGCACGAACTGCGTGATGTGGTTGACTACTTGTCGCTACATATTTACGTGGGAAACCCGGAAGGTAATTACTACGATTTCATGTCCACGCCATTGGTATGTGAGCAACGCACAAAAATTGTGAAGGGAATGATTGCTCGCGAGATGGCTCAGGCTGATCGTGGTGACCGTGAGCCAATTCATATTGCCTGGGACGAATACAACGTATGGTACCGCGCCCGTGCAGGTGCCAGCATGGAAGGTAACCATGCGCTGGAAGAACATTACAACCTGGAAGATGCCTTGGTGATTGCGCAATTCCTGAATGTATTTGTGCGAAATGCCGATGTCGTGAAGATGGCGAATATGGCCCAATTGGTGAATGTAATTGCCCCAATTTTTACATCGAAAGATGGGATGTTCAAACAAACTATTTACTACCCGTTCCAATTGTTTTCAAACAATGTAAACGGAACATCACTTGATGTTTTCGTGGATTGCGATACCTACAATACCGACAATTTTTTTATTGGCTTGGGCGAATCAAAAACGACGCAGAAAAATGTGCCTTACCTGGATGTTTCTGCAACGTACAATGATGGGCAGGTTGTTCTTTGTGTCGTGAATCGAAACAAGGACAAAGCAATTACCAGCGATATTATTTCCGAACAAGGATTGTTTAATGGTGACTTTGATGTTTACGAAGTGAACGGGCCCGATGTGAAATCAGAAAATGATTTTGGTAAGACAACGGTAGATACGAAGAAGAAGCCTGGTTTCAACGTGAAAAATGCTGAAAAATTCACTTATGAGTTTCCTCCACATTCATTTACAATGATCAAAGGTTCTATAAAAAATTAATGCGTTTTTTTTCATAAATTTGAAAGCGTTTATAGATAGAAAATGAGACTTAATTATTAAGTCTCATTTTTGTATTACTCAATCTTTAATTGACAAACTATGCTACTAACTCACTCACTAAAATTGCTTGCAGGTGTGCTGCTTATTGGCGCACTCACTTCCTGTGCGTCTTCAACAAAAAAGAAAGAAGCCAAACATGGAGAGTACGACTTTTACCTTTATGCCGAAACACCACCAATGGGCTGGAATAGCTGGGATTGTTACGGGCCAACGGTTACCGAAGACGAGGTGAAAGCCAATGCTGATTACATGGCCGAAAATCTGAAACAACACGGTTGGCAATACATTGTGGTCGATATTCGCTGGTACGTTGAAAATACTAAAGCTCATGGCTACAACCAAACAGACCCCATTTACTGCATGGACAAATATGGGCGATTCACACCGGCTACCAATAAATTCCCGTCTGCTGCTGATGGAGAGGGTTTTAAGCCACTGGCTGATTACATTCATGCGAAAGGATTGAAGTTTGGAATCCACCTGATGCGGGGCATTCCGGTGATTGCGGTGAAGCAAAATACACCAATCATGGGAACGAATTATAAAGCACAGGATATTTATTCAAAAGACATGCAATGCAAGTGGCTGCGCGATATGTACACGGTGGATACCAGTAAGCCGGGCGCCCAGGAATACTACAATTCATTGTTTAAACTGTATGCTTCATGGGGCGTCGATTTTGTAAAAATTGACAACCTATCACGTCCATATCATAAGGCAGAAATTGAATTGATCCGGAAAGCGATTGATCAATCCGGGCGGCCAATGGTTTTGAGCACTTCGCCGGGAGCCACTCCCCTTGAAGATGCTGAACATGTAAAAACCCATGCTAATATGTGGCGCATTTGCGATGACTTTTGGGACGACTGGCGGTACATGGCTCCCATGTTTGAACGCTGTCGCAACTGGGCTCCCTACAGTGGCTATGGTCATTGGGCTGATGCGGACATGTTGCCATTGGGAAAAATATCTATTCGCGGGGAAAGGGGAGACGAACGCCAAACCCGGTTCACCAAAGATGAACAATTTACCTTGATAAACTTGTGGTCAATATTCCGGTCTCCGTTGATGTTTGGCGGCGATTTGCCTAGCAACGACAGTTTCACAGACTCGTTGATCACTAATGATGAGGTGATTGCCGTTGACCAACATAGCTTGCACAACAAGGAACTGAAGCATAGTAATGGTCTGGTGGTTTGGACGGCAGATGTGCCGGATTCGGATGATAAATACGTGGCTTTCTTCAACAGCAATGATGACCAACCAAGCGTCGTATCGGTTACTTTGGATGAGCTGGGAGTTGATGGTCACTATTCTGCGAAAGACTTGTGGTCGAAAGAAAAGGTTGATCTTCCGGATGGCGAACTAAGTCGCGAGATTGCGCCGCACGCTTCCGCAATTTTCAGGTTGATAAAAGTAAAATAAGGAATTCAACCCTGGATATTAAAATCCAGGTTCTGGTAAAGAGGGCGGATTTTTGTTTGCAACATCAATTTGGCCCTTGAAGATATGTTGTATATTGTGGTTTAGAAAGATTAACATTTTCAATTTTAGTCAACGGACTTTCTTTTAAAATGAATTTGGGAGGGTAAAATAGAAAGCAACAAGCTCGTTTAAATTGATTTAGGGAGTAATTCTGTATTAATGAAATTTGAATTGTTACTATCAAATAGTCGGAAGCATGGATAGATGGGCACTAATAACAGGGGCAGCTGGTGGAATAGGACTGGAGTTTGCGAAACTGTTGAGTTTTGACAAATACAACCTGGTATTGGTTGATGTTGATGAGGAAAAATTAAACGAACGGAAAGATCAACTTATCGCGGAATATGGTAATAAGATTGTCGTGTTTGGAATTGATCTAAGTCAACAGGATGCAGGACTTTTTCTTTTTCAGGAAGTTTCAAAACTACACATTGAATTGGACGTTCTGATTAATAATGCCGGGTTTGGGATGTTTGGACTTTTCTCGCAAACACAGTGGAACCGGGAAAACCAAATGATTCACTTACATGTAATTACCCCTACACAACTGACGAAATTATTTCTACCGGGAATGATTGAACGAGATCGTGGCAATATTTTAAATGTGTCTTCAATGGCTGCCTTTCAGCCTGGCCCGCTAATGTCAATCTATTATTCAACAAAAGCTTATCTCCTTTCGTTTACTTTGTCAGTAGCAGTCGAATTAAAAGATTCAAATGTTTCTGTTACAGCACTTTGTCCTGGAGTTACGAAGACTGGTTTTCAAAAGTCGGTTGGCGATGAAAATCCCAAAGTGAAATGGAAAATGGCGTGTCCGAAAAAGGTTGCAGCTTTTGGTTATCAGGCCATGAAAAAAGGAAAGATTCTTGCCATACCTGGGACGATGAATAAAATGTTGATCTTTATGCAACGTTTTCTATCCGTTCATTTTGTTGCTCGAAGGATTCATTCGATTCAGGAAAGAAACAGAGGAAAAATGACATTGTAAATTAACGAATGCAACCGATAATTTGGTTAAACTAATTTATACATACAATATGTCAGAAATAAATCAATCGGGAATATCTATTTGGGTGGCGTTAGTCATTGGGATTATCAGCCTCGGCTTATATTTTTTCATGATCTCTTATATAGATAAAAGGAAGAAAAAAAATGAAAGTAATGAATCAGAAATTTACCTAAAACGTGGAATTGGAGTCATTACCTTTGGATTTTTTCCATTGATAACCAGTTTGTTTTTCCCTGTTTCCGTCGTTGAAGACTTTGGACTTGTTTTCCCGCAACCCGTAGCTTCCGGAATTTGGTTGTTGGTTTTGATTTTATTTATCATTCCCCTCGGTATCTATTGGGCAAAAACGCCTGGCAACTTAGGCATGTATCCGCAAATACGTTCCTCCAACTGGACGCCTCGATTGTATGCTTGGAGCGCATTGACCTGGGCAGCATATTTGTTGGCATATGAGTTTTTCTTCCGCGGCTTTTTACTTTTCACGTTCTATTATGCGCTTGGTGCAATGCCGGCAGTAATCATCAATGTGATCATCTATTCGCTGGCCCATTTGCCGAAAGGGAAAGTGGAAACAGTCGGCGCCATTCCATATGGAGTTATTCTTTGTATTGTTACATTATCGACCGGTTCAATCTGGGCTGCCTTTGGGGCACATGTTGTCATGGCCTTGACCAATGAATGGGCCTCGATATACTACCACAAGAAATTAAAAGGCGCGGCCTAAAATTAATTGATAACTACAAAGACTGGCATTAGCCAAATTTTCGAAAAAAACGACCTCGTACATGAAACTATTTCTGACCGGAGCAACCGGATTTATTGGGAGTCAACTCGCGTTAAAATTGGCCAACGCAGGTCATGAAGTGCATGTGCTGTATCGGAATCCACAAAAATTAAAGGATTTAGAACATGTCAACCTGCATTTTTTTAAGGGAGATTTGTTTGACAAAGCTGCATTAAAAGATGCCATGGAGGGCTGCGACGGCGTTTTCCACCTGGCTGCATTCGCCCGCCTTTGGGCAAAAGATCCGTCTACCTATTACAAAGTAAATGTTGAAGGAACCCAAAATGTACTTGAAACAGCGATTCAGTGCAAGGTAAAACGGATCGTGTTGACTTCGACAGCCGGTGTTTTCGGGCCTTCCGAAAATTCCACGATTACCGAAGATACGAAGCGAAGTCTTCCTTTCTTTAACGACTATGAAGAAACAAAAACCAATTCAGATGAGCAGTCTTTAAAAGCTGCTCAAGGTAAAATCGATGTCGTTATTGTCCATCCCACGCGAGTTTATGGACCCGGTTTATTGAGCGAAAGTAACGGAGTGACCCGGATGGTTAAAATGTATCTTGGAGGAAAGTTCAAAGTTATTCCGGGCGACGGGAAAAGTGTTGGAAACTACGTTTACATTGATGATGTAGTGGATGGGCATATCAAAGCTTTTGAAAAGGGCAGACCAGGTGAACGCTATTTACTGGGGGGTGAAAATGTGTCTTTTGATGAATTCTTTTCAAAATTGGCCCAGTTGACTAAAAGACATTATAGGATGGCTCATCTTCCACTGTTTGTGTTGAATATTGTCGCATCCTTTTTTGAAATCAGAACAAAATTGTTTGGAACGGCACCTCTAATTACTGCGAAATGGGTGAAACGTTACCTGTATCATTGGGAGGTTTCCAGCCAAAAAGCGCTCGAGGAATTGAATTATCAGCCAATAAACCTGGAAGAAGGGATGAAAAGGACAATTGCGTGGATTCAGAATGAAGTCTAAAATGACCAACGATAGGTCATTCCGGCGTTTTTGTATTTTTCCCGGATGATTTTTTTCCGCTTGATGTTATTTAAAATCAATAAACTGTTTTCTCCAGTTACGAGATATAATGTTTATTTTTAGACTTCTCGAATAATGAAATTGCTAGAAGCGTTTCGTTCCAAAAATCAGAATGACCCATGAATATTGAAATTCAACAAATTGCTGAACGGCTGAGAGGCCTTCGTGATGCATTAAATCTATCGGAAGAGGAATGTGCCGCTGCTTGTGGCATTTCGAGAGAGAAATATCAGAACTACGAGAGCGGTCGAAGTGACATCCCTGTAAGTTTCTTGTATGAGTTTTCAAACGCTTATCAGGTGGAATTAACAACTTTGCTTACGGGAGATTATCCTACCATGCATTATTATTCCATCTCCAGGAAAGGAGCAGGAACAGTCGTTCGTCGCCGGGAAGAATACAATTACCAGGCATTAAATGAAAGCTTTATTCATAAAAAGGCACAGCCTTTCCTGGTCACTATTGTTCCCGGAAGCGAACAGGAAATGGTTTCCGAACATCAGCATGAAGGACAGGAGTTTAATCTTGTGCTTGAGGGAAAGTTAATGATCGTGTTAAACGGCAAGGAATTGATCCTGAATGAAGGTGATTCAATTTGGTTCAATTCTGCTTTGCCTCATGGGATGAAGTCCCTCAACGAAAACGAAGTCAAATTTTTAGCGATGATTTTTTAGTCCTATGATTTTAAGTGAAAGATACCTGAAGAAAAGCCACTTTTCAAACCTAACCGATTTTCAAACTAATTTCGAAGTACTTGTTCCCGATAGTTTCAATTTTGCCTACGACGTTGTTGATGAATATGCCCGTTTAGAGCCAAAGAAATTAGCATTGGTTTGGGTAAATGATCGAGGTGAAAATCGAAACTTCACCTTTGC
>DATFMO010000144.1:0-2026 GCA_035266925.1 Sunxiuqinia sp.
AAGCAGAATAATAACGAATATGTGCAAACCCATAATGTTCAAGCAATTGATGCAAATTCTTTTTTCGTAATGGCAGTAATCGAGACGCGTGAAACAACGAATCTCTGCTTTTTTTGATCACCAATTCCGTGTTGAAAATAATTTTGTCACCTTCCTGCTCCGGCAAGTCATATTTACGTAAAAAGCTCAATTGGGGCCCATCGATTAGAGGCAACTCTTCAATTTCTTCATCGAGAATGAAATCATAATTCAGAATTTGCAACATTAATTTTGATCCCGGTTTTAACAGGTGAAATGCTGTTTTCAGGAATCTCGCTACTTCTTCAATCGAATCAAGATGAACCAAGGTATTTCCAAAGCAGATTAAGGCATCCAGCGAAGACTCCTCGAAATGAGAATCCAGCTCGAGCATATCGCCTTCCATATATTTCACCCCGGCCTCACGATTGTCTTTCTGAGCCATTCGAATCATTTCCTGGTTTAAATCAATCCCGGTCACTTGCGCGCCCAATCCAGCCAGGCGATTGGCTAATTGCCCGGTCGAGCAACCGACGTCAAGAATCGTTTTTCCAGCCAGGCTACCGACATTTGACTGAACAAATTCGATTTGTTCTTCATTCAATGGAAATATGTGATTGTAGTATTTGGCGATGGTTGTGTAGAAAACACCCTGGTCAATCTTCATCATAGGAATTTAAAGTTTAATTGAAAGTCTGAAAAAATAAGCTCCCCGTAATTTGAGAATATTTTCAAAATAAATTATAGTGATTGAACAAATAGCATGGAGGAAAGTTTTAATTCGGAGAATAAACAAAACCTAATGCAAATCTAAACGCCAATTATTCATTCCATAAATGTTAGATCTGCAACATTTAAAAATTAATGTGTATCCGCATGCATACCTAAAAGCAGAATGAAGTATTGAAAATCAATTCATTTGCCCCAAGCCCTGAAGGGAGCGAATTGATTTTCACTGCTTCCTTTAGGGCCGGAGCAATCAGGGAGAATCCCAGTCTGACGCCTGGCAGGAATTTGCGAACCAGGTAAAAATGCGGATAACCATTTAAAAATTTAACTCATGACAATTATTGACCTGACGAAACCAATTCAATACAATGCCGGCGATCCCTGGTTTATGCGTGTAAAAATTAAACACAAAGCCCACCACAAAGCCAAATGGCTGATTCGTTTTTTAGGCCTCCCAGCAAAGTTATTTCCCAATGAGTTTAATGGTTGGGCTGATGATACGATCAAACAAATGGGCGTGCATGCCACAACACATATCGACGCTCCCTGGCACTACGCGCCAAGTTGCGAAGGAAAGCCTGCAAAAACCATTGATCAAATACCACTCGAATGGTGCTATGGTGATGGCGTAGTGATTGACATGACACACAAGCCCGATTTTGAAGCGATTACGAAAAAGGAAATCCAAGACTTTTTAACAGCCAACAAGCTGAGCTTAAAGAGTGGAATGATTGTGCTAATTAAAACCGGTCGCGATCGTTTTATGGGAACCAAAGAGTTTCATAAAAAAGGAACCGGGATGAGCGCTGAAGCGACGAACTGGCTCATTGATCAAGGCATAAAAGTAATGGGGATCGATCAATGGGGATGGGACCTTCCTCTTCCCTACATGATTGAAGAAGCCAAAAAGAAAAAGGACAAGGATTACTTTTGGGAGGCTCACCTGGTTGGTAAAGAAAAGGAGTATTGCCACATGGAACAATTGACCAACCTGGATCAGCTACCGGTATCCGGATTTAAAGTGGTTGTTTTTCCACTCAAAATTGTTGGAGCCTCAGCAGCTCCCGCCCGGGTTGTTGCCATAGTGGAATAATGAAAAATTTACTCGTAAAGTGTTAAAGCTTCTCTTAAGTCGCGCACCAAACCATGACATGCATCTTCCAGGATATCAAGGACCAGTTCAAAACCATCCGAGCCGCCATAATAAGGATCGGGAACTGATCGGTAGTCCATTTTCCTGGAAAACTCGGTCATTTTGTAAATTTTACCTAAGTCACTC
>DATFMO010000145.1:0-4847 GCA_035266925.1 Sunxiuqinia sp.
GAACAAGGTTTGATGTGGATTGGTACCAACAAGGGCCTTTACAGTTTTGATGGATATGAATCATCTCCCCATTTTACCCCGGGGAGTCCCGAAAACCGGATGATCAAATGCGGAGTGTTCTATCAAGGTGACTTCCTGTTAATGGGTACTGAACGAGGAATCTTAATGTATAATTACAAATTTGATAAATATGTCCCCTTTGAAAATAAATTTACAAGAGATGTCAGATCCATGGTCCGGTCTGGCAATGACTTGTGGTTAGGGTGTGCCGATGGCCTCTATCGATATAATTTTGAAAAAAGGGAATTTACTGAAATTCAAATCAGTCCGGCAAAAGAGGTAAAACATAAAATGGTATATGCCCTTTTGAAAGACCAGGGATATATATACGTGGGAACTTTTGGCCATTTTGGAAGAGTCTCATTGGGTGATTATCGTTATGAGCAAATTGGAGGGGAGCCAGGCAGTTGGGGTTTGGTTAATTCGTTGTTAAAGGACAGCGTGCGGAATTGTATTTGGGTTGGTGGTGGAAACAACCTGACGAAGTATACCCCATCCACCAAATCACTTGAAAGCATAACGGGCTTTCCCGTTGTTAAATCAATTGGGCTCGATTGTGATAACAATCTCGTGTTAGGCACAGACAATGGGTTATTTTTATATCATGAGAAAGAAACCAAACATTTTGTCCACGATGCACAGAAACTAAATTCGCTGGCAAATAATATTGTCTGGAGCGTTTTCAAGGACCGTTCTGATAACATCTGGCTGGGAACAGATTATGGAGTCTCCATGGCTCCACGCCACCGCAAATTCGATTTTATCCCCATCTTCCAGTTTAGTGGTATCGGACAAGGAAATCAGTTTTATTGCTTGTTTCGCGATTCGAAAGGCTTTTATTGGCTTGGGGGGGACAACGGCTTGATTCGTACCCACCAATTAACCTCAGTCGATAAAACATTTCGGTGGTACAATATGAGCGACAGTATCAATTATATTCCGCACAACCATATCCGCGATTTGTTTGAAGATCAGGAACAGAATTTATGGGTTGCCACGGATTTCGGTGTTTGCAGGTATGATTACCAGAAGGAAAAATTTATTGTGCATAATATCTGTAATGAAGATACGACTCAGAATGCGAACTGGGCCTATACAATTTTGGAGGATCAATCGGAGAATTTATGGATTTCGAGTTTCAATGGAGGAGTTTTCAAAATCAAAGAAAGGCGGCTTCTTGGAACCCAGCGCATAAACGTTGCCGATTCTCATTACTCTACAAGTAACGGGCTGAAAAGTAATAACATCGATCAGATCGTACTTGATAAAACGGGAAAGATTTGGGCTTTAAATCACAATAATGGAGTGGATGTCATCAATGTCTCAACCGGAAAAGCAACTCAATTTCCCATACTTGATTATTCCAACGGAAACAAGCCGGGCTATCTGATAAATGATTCCGACGGGAATATTTGGATTGGATTCAGAAATGGCATCGTTCGAATTGATCCGGCAGGCAGCCTCACAAAAACTTTAACTTTTGACGATGCAAATAATGCAATGGTTATGTCTTTATTACAGGTTGGGAATAACATTTGGTTTTCTTCAACTGAAGGTCTTTGGATGATCGATAAAGACAAATTTTCAACTGATCATATCAGTTTTGGAGACAGGATATTTTATAGTTCCTATTATGATGACCGTTCTGGGAAAATACTTCTGGGGGGAGCAGATGGAATTGCGATATGTTCCCCATTAATTCATGAAGAACAGGACGAAAGCCATAAAATTATTATTTCTTCTATCCTTGTTAATAGCAAAAAGTATATTAATAATAATGACGAACTGGCGGTTCGCTACAATAAAAGAATCGATTTACCATACAACCAAAATAATATCACTGTTGAATTTTCAGATCTGCAATATTCGAATGAGAACAGGGGGAGAACGTATATTTACAAACTGGATCATGATGATGAAACCTGGACATCATTAAGAGCAAACGCAAATACAATTTATTTGAATAAACTGGATCCCGGGAATTACAATCTGACCATTGCCAGACGGGAATCAAAAACAGCTCCAGTTGAGGAGTTGAAGTCTTTTCAGATCACGATCCACCCACCTTGGTATTCCACCAAAATAGCCAAAGTTATTTATGCTTTATTCGTGTTTGGACTTTTTCTTTGGACTGTCAATTTTTTTCGTCAGAAAAACAGGTTAAAGTTGGAGCGTTTGGAAAGACAAAAGACACTGGAGCAAACCAAACTGAAAATAGATTTCTTTACCAACATCGCACATGAGTTTAAAACGCCACTGAGCCTGATTATAGCACCGCTAGGTGGGCTCATTCAGAGCATTAAAAACACGAAGGAACGGGATGCGCTGGAAATGATCCGTCAAAATGCCATGAAGTTAAATTCGCTGGTTCATCAAGCCATCGACTATTACCGGGATGATGGGAAAATAGCTGTTGGCCTTGTCCGGTCGCGGGTTGAATTCGTGGATTTTGCCAAAAGCGTTTTTTCCAGCTACGCAGAAAATATCAATGACCGGGAGCTTGAATTCATTTTTAACACCAACTGCGATGAAATATTCATTGATATTGATGTTTTAAAAATCGAATCGGTGCTGAACAACCTGCTTTCGAACGCTTGTAAATATACCAATTCAGGCGGAAGCATTCTTCTTTCGCTGGAGTATAGCGCAAAAGACGATCTACTGGAAATTAAAGTCTCTGACACAGGCGTTGGCATTTCGGAAAAGGATTTGCCGTATGTTTTTCAACGTTTCTTTCAGTCGCCGTCAAACAACGGAAGAGAGGGCACCGGTATCGGGCTGTACCTCGTTAAAAATTTTGTTGAACTTCATGGTGGATCGGTTCACGTCAGCTCAAACGAAGATGAGGGCACCTCTTTTATCGTTCGCCTGCCAGCACTGGTAAACAATGTGGTTGAGTCTCTTCCAGCCAATGAAAACGAGATAGCCTCTGAAAAGGAAAAGCAACTCATTGCTATTGTTGAGGACAATGTCGCTATTGCCAATTTTATCTCAACGGTTTTTTCACCTGAGTTTCGCTGCGTGGTCGCTCATAATGGAAAAACGGGGTTGAAAATTTGTCGCGAACTAAAGCCCGATATTATTATATCCGATGTATTAATGCCGGTAATGGACGGGCTGGAAATGTGCTACCGTCTTAAAAAGAACATTCCCACGTCAGCCATCCCCGTAGTTCTATTAACAGCCAAAGATGACAAGGAGACTGAGCTCAGAAGCATCAATCTGAAAATCGATGCCTTTATTGCCAAGCCTTTTGATTCGTCCATCTTGTATTCCAGGGTAAAGCAATTGTTGGCTTCACAGGAACAAATGGAGAAGAAAACGAGGATTGAACACTTGGCTGAACCAGTGGCTAAAAACGTTGAGTCCGCCGACGAAAAGTTCCTGGCTCTGATCACCAAAACGATTGAAGAGCATATCGCAGACCCTGACTTAAACGTGAGTGCGCTATGCGAACTGACCCATGTCACTCAGAAACAGTTATATCGAAAAATCAAACAATTAACCGGATTAACGACAATTGAATATATCAAGTCGATCCGCATGAAAAAAGCTGCAGTGCTTCTGTCCAACAAAAATTTTACTGTGGCAGAGACCATGTACATGGTCGGCTTCTCTAATCACTCTTATTTTGCCCGGTGTTTTTATTCAACCTTTGGTAAAACACCAAGGCAATTCGTCGAATGATCTTCCAGACCTGCCCAAAAGAGTGGAAAAGGCGGCACGCAATGTGATCGATCAGATTTATTGCGGTAATAATTTATAGCCAGTTAGCTTAATGGTTGAACTTACAATTAATTTATTTTTAAATGGTTATCCGCATTTTTACCTGGTTCGAAAATTCCTGCTGGGCGTCAGATTGGGATTCACCCTGTTTGCCCCGGCCCTAAAGAGAGCAGGGAAAATCAATTCGCTCCCTTCAGGGCTTGGGGCAAACGAATTGATTTTCAATACTTCATTCTGCTTTTAGGTATGCATGCGGATACTCATTATTTTTTTCACCTGAATTCAACAGTAAAGCTTGGAGATGAACTGAAAACACCAATTTCTTGTCCTTTTTGTCCGAAATGTACTTTTGTCTGATCGCGGAGCTGGTATTTTTGTAGGTGAAATTGTTGAACCGATAACCTAACTAATCACGCACTTTCGATAGGAATACCTCCCACGAACGTCGCAGAAACAATAAAACTTTGATCATGAATAAAATTAAATCCATTACAGCTCTGTTATTGTTGGTTTTGATCAGTTATTTGGCTGATGCGCAAAAACCAGCGCGTCAGGTTTATTCCATGGACAAGAACTGGAGTTTTCATTTAGGTGATGCAGAAGGGGCCGATAAGACCAATTTTAACGACAACGGTTGGAGGAAATTGAATGTCCCTCATGACTGGAGTATTGAACTTCCAACAGACGAAAACGCCCCTTCGGAGGGACGTGGAGGTTTCGCTGTTACAGGGATTGGCTGGTACCGCAAAACATTTACAATGCCAGCTATAAAACCTGGTCAACAAACCCGAATTGAATTCGACGGGATTTACATGCGAAGTGAAGTTTGGATTAATGGTCATGAACTGGGTAAACGGCCGAGTGGATATGTTAGTTTCAGCTACGACCTTACGCCTTATCTGACAAAAGGGAAAAACACGCTGGCTGTGAAGGTTGATAACTCCCTTCAACCGAACTCAAGATGGTACACCGGATCGGGCATTTACCGGCACGTTCGGTTGGTTATTTCCAGTCCGCTTCATATTAAGCAATGGGGAGTTTATGCGACAACGCCCGAGGTT
>DATFMO010000146.1:0-3405 GCA_035266925.1 Sunxiuqinia sp.
ATTTGGAAATTGGTACAATCAAAAGACGGGTGATTACTATTTGTCGGTGTTAGGCTCTGCGGCAATCTTTCAACAAAAAATATGGCATTGGGCGCATATGGATTTGACCGATCAAAAAGGTGTTATCACTTTAAAGAGCGGATCGGAACAAGTTGAACTTGCTTTCTCCCAAGGCAAGGATGGCACGTTGCTTGTGACTGCGCCCGATGGTTCAGTAATTTCCTGCACCCACGAACCGGATATTCAGGTGTACATCTCCGCTCATGGAAACGAAGGTTTTGAACCACCACTTTTTAAAAACGACACCGCAATCTACTGTGGCCATGTTTCTGGTTATTCACCGCGGATCGGGATGAAAACATTCACCGTGTATGTTGACAATGTCTTGACGGGGCGCCAGGATTCGTATTTAGGAGAGCTGGACGAAAATGGAAATTTTGCCGTAAAAATACCGCTTGCTTATGCGGAATCTGTATTTGTTGAGCCTGGTTTTTCTGGAAGGACCATCTTTTTGCAACCCGGCGAAAAATTGTTTCAGTTGGTTGAGAATGGTGCTTCCTATTTTATGGGCAAGTCGGCTGAAATCAACCGGGAACTTACCCAACTGAAGTTTCGTCCCACCTACAACTATCGTTATGTCCGGGATCATATTTTGGGAATGACCCCCGAAGAATACAAAGCCTATTGCATGGATTTGTGGAAGACAGACGCCCAAAAGGTCGATGATTGGTTGAAGGACCGAACGATCCTTCAGAAAACCGGACAAATTTTGAAAGCGGACGTGGATTATTGCTATGCCGAAAATCTCATGAGCTACAAAATGGACTATATCAGTGCCTACCGTCGTAAAAATAAAATTCCACGCACGCAAAGAAATGTCGACGTAGCCGTCGATTCATTGAAACCCAGTTATTTCGATTTCGTGACCGATAAGTTCGCCAACAATCCACTGGCGCTTTTAAGCACCGAGTACTATTCATTCATCAATCATTTGAAATACATGGATTTGGTTAGTGGGACACAAGGACTTTCAATGACCACATTCGAATTGGTCGACTACATGAAAGAAAAAGGCTATCGGTTTTCTGATTCGGAACAAAAGATAGTCGATTCAATGAGTAAAACCGATTCGTTGTCAAACCTCCCGAAAGTCAAAAAATTCAATGACACCTATCATGATGCCGTTCAGGCGTTCTTTAAAAAATACCAGGATGATTATCAAAATCTGCGAAAAATGAAACATCCATCGGCAGTTTCAATCAATGACCTGGGCGACTATTTGAAGGAACAAGGTGATAGTCTGACAAAAGATGAACAGGAATTATTGGTGGCTTTTAAAAAATACCGAAGCTTGCCAGAAGTAAAAGAGTTGAATGAGTTTTACAGAATCAACAGTGATTCCATGTCTGCATTTCATGCCAGACACCAAAATTACCTGGATGATTATTTCGTCCAAGCCCGCAAAAAGAACCGGATGCAGAGGCTGGCAACGCTTCTAAATATCCAGGCCGGACTGGCTACCGATATTATGAATGCCCAGGATGTCTGCCGCACAATTGTATCGCAAATTACACCGGCTGAAGATTGGCAATTGCAAGCGTTTCAGGGTGAGACGACCACGCCTTTTATTGCCAGTTATGTCGCGCTTCGCAATGAGCAAACAAAAGCAAAAATTGCCGAAAATAGATCGAGGAGTGGCTATTCGGTTAACGAAGTTCCAACAACCACTGCCGATAAAATCTTTGATGCCATCATGAAAAAATACCGGGGGAAAGTGGTCTATGTTGATTTTTGGGCCACCTGGTGCGGTCCATGCCGATCTGGTATTCAACGCATCAAACCGTTGAAGGAAGAGATGGACAGCAGCAAAGTGGCTTTCGTGTACATCACCAATCAAACGTCTCCAAAATCAACATGGGACAATATGATTCCGAATATCAAAGGCGAACACTACCGGGTTTCCCGGGATGAATGGAACTACCTGAGTTCGAAATTCAACATCAGCGGAATTCCACATTATGTGCTGGTTGGTAAAGATGGTTCGGTAATCAATCCTGAATTGGGGCATCTGAGTAATGCATCCATAAAGCAGTTGTTGGAAAAATATAGTCAGAACTAGATCAAAGCGTTCAATTCGGTGACCTTTTAATTTTAAAATCCCTGGTTTTTAGCAATGTCATGCGTTGCTGAAGGTCAGGGATATAAAATAACCTGCAGAAGCCGGTTCTGAGAAAAAACGATTAATCTATAATTGTTGGGTAAAATTCTACTGCTTGTAAAAAGGCAGCACCATGTAGGTATAAATGGTACATCCAGCACAAAATGCAATGGCAAATTCAAGTCCGGCAAATAATACCATGATGCCTGCAACAATTGCCGAAGCCGTTGTTAATTGAACAGCATGCAGCACTGTGAAAATAAACGACATGGTAAATCCCATGCGGGCTGCAAAAATTTTCGGCGCCTTATCAATTGGTTTCACCGGCAGCTTTAACAACTGATTCAGCTGATTGCTGGCATAGCTTAACGGACTAAACTTCATTTTGGTAAATGCCCGAACGTAAAAGTCAGCCACTAAAAATGCCATTAGAATGATTGAATTAAAACCAAACGCTAATATTGCTGTAATAACAACCAACAGGGCTGTTGTACGAGCCACTTGTTCGTTAATTCGTTCATCTGATATGGGGCAAAAAATGTTCTTCATGCGATTATCCTCTCTGCTTTTTCTGTCTAATGTTTGAAATAGCGTTCTCAAATTTTGTACAAAAATACTGTGTTTAAGTGGTTTATTTAAAAACAATCTAAATAACATTTAAGATATTTAATAGTTTTTTTACATTTAGCTGTTTTGTGAAATTTTCATAAAAGGAAGCAGTAGCTAAAAAAAGAGGATTCGGCTTTAAACAAAAAGGGCCTATTTGTCTTTTATAAAGGTTGTAAACACGAATTTTATGAAAATGTCGACCTTTTCTACAACATGTATGCATGTAAGTGGTTTGTTATCAGGGTGATTGTGGGGTGTCGAAGTTTTGTCACAAATGATACACAGGTTGTTAAAAGTTGTTAAATTTACCATCGATCTATCTAATCAATAACTCTATCTATGACCAAGAAAACCATTGAAAGAAGGAATTTTCTAAAATTGGTAGGTACTGGAATTGGCTCATTGTTAACTGTCCCTTTGTTCTCAAATACCTTTGAAGGCTCAAATGTCCTTGGGAAACAGCGGTTTAAGATTGGGAAACCGCAATGGATTCTTCACAACGACGGAACGTTTGATTTACTTGCCGGAAGCATTCGGCTACAAAACTGTCGTCCCACGATTGATGGACAAAGTATTTTTGTTCGGAACACGTTTATGGGCGATTCACCAAAAGGGAAACGAATTATTTATGAGCTCGA
>DATFMO010000147.1:0-6941 GCA_035266925.1 Sunxiuqinia sp.
ACGTGTGCAAGCAAATCAGCTTTTCAACATGAACCGGCTGTAATTTGGACACATTCAAACTCAGTCGATGCGTAATTTTGTGACTGACCGATTCAACATCTGCATCTACCGTCTGCTCCTCCTGGTTGATAAAGACCTTTGTCCGGGCTGCCAGCGCCATTTTAATATGCGACTGGTTTGACTCCGCCACCAGACTGATCACGTCCCCGCTGTGCTGATCAGTTTTAATATTGGAGAGATGTTCATTGTTTAAGTCTTTGTAGCGCTCAACATTGTTGTTTTTTACACCGCCGTCAATGGCCGAATACAGGGTAAGTTTGCCGAACCAGTTTTCGGGAATAATCTCCCATTCCAACCCAAAAACGTGCTTGTAATCCATGCTCACAAAACGCTTGGTTAACAGCGTTGTTTCATGTTTTTGTAGATCCTGAAACTTCATCTTACGAAAGACCACACCTGCTTTCAAATCTAACTCCTGCTGAAATTCAATCAGCTCAACCTGGTCAATATGGAAAGGTTTGCCACCATTGATACTGAACGTCAGTGGTAAGGCATTGGGCCAGTTCACCAAATCCTCATTTTCAATTTCCTTGCCGGCAATGGCCGTCTTCAAGCGGTTGTAGCCACCGGCCAGGTATGTTCCGGGATAATGAGTACCATCATCCTGCGTTTCTTCAAAAGCCCCGCGAACGGCAAAATAACCGTTTCCCAGCGTTAGTAGCGCTTCTCGTTTCGACTGTTCTTCGGGATCATATTTTTGATATCTAATTTTCCAATCATCCATGAATTCAGATTTTTCGATTACAAGGCATTCGATCGATCACGATGTGGGCTAGCATTCCAACAAGCGATCCAGAAACAATTTTACTTCATCGACACTCTTCAGGCTGTAGTCAGCCGCTGACGGCTCATCATGTTCACCAACCAAAATACCAATACCGCGCCCGGCAACCGCGCGAAACGCATCTTCATCCGTCACATCATCACCGATATAAATCGGCAAGGTTTCTTCTTCCTTTAGATTTAACTGTTCCAAAAGCCAATACACGGCCTTACCTTTATCCCAGTCAATGGCCGGTTTCATCTCCAAAATACGTTTGCCCGTTCCCAATTTTAGTTCATCGTACTTGTCCGTCAAATCCTTAACATACTTCTGTACAGCAGCAACTTTGGAATCTGCAACATTCCGGTAGTGAACGGCGATAGCATATTTCTTCCTATCGATTCGCACGCCATCAATTTGTGTTTTCATTTCAATTTGCATTTTTGTTTCCAACTCGTCTAACAACGACAAGATCGACTGGGCATCATCGTGCTCCATCTTCAGGTTATCCGGGCCTTCAATATGAAACCCGTGACTTCCGGCATAAATCAGTTCATTCAGGTTGACGAGCTTTTTGACATCATGCATATCCCGCCCGCTGACAATGGCCAACGGATATTGCTGAGCAAATTGCTTGATGGTGTGGCGCATTTCCGCATCCATAATCGCATCCTCCGGCTGGCTGACAATGGGTGAAAGCGTTCCGTCATAATCGAAGAAAAACGCCGCTTTGTATTGATTCATTTTCTTGCGAATAGCATCAATATTATCCAATGCCGACGGAAACTGCTGCTGAAATTCCGGCGCTTCAGAATTGCCTTTTTGAATGGCTAGCTCAAGCAGTTCATGAACTACCCAGTCGGCTCCGCTTTCCAGCAATGCCTGATTTGCATCTGCTCGATTTACGCCTATTACAAAGGCGAACTGACCAGCTTTCCCGGCCTTCACACCCGATTCTGCATCCTCAAACACGATGGCCCGACCAACAGGAACTTCCAGCTGCCTGGCAGCTTCCAGGAAAATATCAGGATCCGGCTTTCCCTTCAGTTCCATATCCGCGGCAACCACACCGTCAACACGAACATCAAACAAATCCAACACACCCGCTTTCTCAAGAACTGGTTTGCAATTTTTACTGGAAGAAACCACTGCTATTTTAAGTCCCTCTTTCCGCCATTGTTTAATTCGTTGAACCGTATCGTCATACAGTTCGACACCTTCCTCTTCCAATATCTTTTTAAAATAGGTATTCTTCTGATTGCCCAATCCACAGATCGTTTCCTGATCCGGTGAATCCTCCGGATTACCATAGTCAAGTTCAATATTTCTTGATTCCAGGAAACTCTGAACACCCTTATAGCGCGGCTTACCATCCACAAAGGCCAAATAATCCTGGTGCCTAAAGGGATCAGCTTTCTCATCCTTCGACTTCAGGTAACCGTCAAACAATTTTTTCCACGACTTCTCATGAACCCGCGCTGTTTGCGTAATCACTCCATCCATATCAAATATTGCCGCTCTTATTCCTTTTAGTTCAATCTTCATCGTATTTCAGTTTTAATTTCTTATTGATTTTCGACAGTCACCAGTTTTCCTGACAAACATTTCAAACCATTTATAAATAGTAGTGTTTGATTGGCTTTAAATCATCATTCAATTCATATACCAACGGTTTCCCCGTAGGAATTTCCAGGTTTGAAATCTCATCGTCAGCAATATCATCCAAATGTTTAATCAATGCGCGCAAGCTGTTTCCATGCGCAGCAATCAGCACCCGCTTACCGCTTTTGATAGTCGGAACAATTTCATTTTCCCAATAGGGCATAAAACGATGATAGGTGTCCTCCAGACTTTCACCAAGCGGAAGATCATCCTTCGAAACGTCGTTGTAGCGCCGGTGATTGGTGGGCGACAGTGAGTCGTTCGGCTCAAGACGCGGCGGCCTGGTGTGATAGCTTCGACGCCACTCATGCACCTGATCGTCGCCGTATTTTTGGGCTGTCGCCTGTTTATTGAGCCCCTGCAACGCCCCGTAGTGACGTTCATTCAGTTGCCAGCTCTTTTCCCATGGAATCCACAGTTGGTCCAAAATTTCGAGCGAATACCAAAGTGTTTCAATCGCTCGCTTTAACAGTGAAGTATAGGCAATGTCAAATTGAAAATCATTGGCATTCAGAAGAGTTCCGGCGTTGCGCGCCTCGTAGATTCCTTGCTCGGAGAGGGGCACATCGACCCATCCAGTGAATAAATTTTGTTTGTTCCATTCACTCTGTCCATGTCTTAATAAAACAAGCTTGTACATGATTTAAAAATTAGAGTTAACACATCATTTTCCCGGGAATTTTCATTTAACTATCCTTAAAAATCATTCCATCTTTTGCCTTTGCGTTAAAATATCAAATGTTCGCTTTATTTTTAGTTGCAGACATCTTTCAATTTCATCAATGCGAAAATGCTTTTCCGAGAATCGATGCCTTTTTTTTTCCCGGCAAATGAAAGTAAAGCTGTCCTATCAGATCATAAAACACTATCAAGCAACCAAATAAAAAAAAACGACATCGATGAAACATGTTAACTTTTTCCTGACATGACAAAGGACGTTCTTCAAATGAAGGGGGATGAAAAACCAACGTTTACCAGCACCAGGCAACTTTAAAAAACCGTGAATATCTTACACATATATTCTCAAAAATTCCACAACTTCAAATCCGCTTCCTCCATAGCAACCATCTGAAACTGCGTTTATCGGCATTTAATCACCGCTTTCTGCTTTCACCGTGGATAATGGAACAACTATTGATTTTTTTGATCATAAAAAAACTGACAAGCTGAACGACAATAAATTGGTTGTTGGAAACGATAACCAACAAAAATAATCGGAAATGACAGCAGAAGAAAAGCAACATATTCGGGAGATTGAAAACCAAGAATGGATTGACTCAATCGATTACATCATCAAAAACGAAGATACTGAACGCATCAGCGAAATCATGGATTTACTGTGGAAACGAATCACGAAACAAGGTATTCGCTTGCAATCTCCGTTGAACACTCCGTACATCAACACAATTTCTGTCAGCGACGAAGAATCGTATCCCGGTGATCGGGAACTGGAGCGAAAAATCAAAAGCATTGTCCGTTGGAATGCCATGGCCATGGTTGTGCAGGCCAATAAGAAAAAAGATGGCATTGGCGGGCACATTTCAACCTACGCGTCGTCAGCTACTTTGTACGAAGTGGCTTTCAATCACTTCCTCAAAGGTGGTGATGGCAACGAGCCAGCTGACATTGTTTATTTTCAGGGACACGCTTCTCCGGGAATTTACGCCCGTTCTTTTTTAGAAGGCCGTCTTTCCAGTCAAATGCTCGAGAATTTTCGTCGCGAACTCAACCCCGATGGTGGCTTGTCCTCCTACCCTCACCCACGCCTGATGTCTGAATACTGGCAATATCCAACCGTTTCCATGGGGCTCGGCCCAATCATGGCTATCTACCAGGCACGTTTTGGCAAGTACCTGCACGACAAAGGACTGCTAAAGGCACCCAATCAAAAAGTGTGGGCTTTTCTGGGCGACGGCGAAATGGATGAACCGGAGGCCATGGGAGCACTCACCCTGGCATCCCGGGAAGAGCTGGACAATTTGATCTTCGTGATCAACTGTAACTTGCAACGACTCGACGGACCGGTGCGTGGAAATTCATCCATCATCCAGGAGCTGGAAGCTGCTTTTCGTGGGGCCGGCTGGCACGTCATCAAAGTAGTGCTGGGTGAAAACTGGGATCCGCTGCTTGAAAAAGATACGAAAGGGTTGTTGAAGAAACGGCTCGGAGAAGTTGTAGACGGCGAACGTCAAAAATATTCAACAGCGGATGGTGACTACATCCGGAAAGAATTCTTCGGTAAAAGCAAAGAACTTCTTTCCATGGTTGAAAACCTAAGCGATGACGAAATTGCGAAACTTCGGCGCGGCGGACACGATCCGGTGAAAGTATTCAACGCCTACCAGGCGGCAACGAAAGTTAAAAATCAACCCACCGTTATTCTCACGCAGACAATCAAAGGCTACGGTTTGGGTGAAGCCGGAGAAGGTCGCAATATTACCCACCAACAAAAGAAACTGAACGAAGAAGAACTCATGCACTTCCGCGACCGTTTCGACATCCCAATCTCGGATGAAGATGTGGCCACGGCACCTTTTTACAAACCTGATGACGACAGTGACGAAATTAAGTATCTGAAAGAAAAGCGGGGAAAGCTGGGGGGATTTCTTCCGAAGAGAAATACTGAAACGCCTGAATTCAAAATGCCGGATAAAAAAGCGTTTGACGAATTTTTAAAAGGTTCAGGCAAACACGAAGTAGCCACAACCATGGCTGCTGTTCAACTACTTTCAAAACTGCTGAAAGATAAAAATATTGGCAAACTGATCGTACCCATCGTGCCTGATGAGTCACGGACGTTTGGTATGGACGCCTTGTTCCGACAAGCCGGGATATACGCCCACAAAGGGCAGCTGTACGAACCCGTTGACCGGGAAAGCCTCCTTTATTACAAAGAAGCTAAAAATGGTGCTATTTTGGAAGAAGGAATCACCGAAGCCGGTTCCATGTCCTCATTCATTGCGGCAGGAACAGCTTATTCAACGCACCAAATCAACTGCATCCCGTTCTTCATTTTTTATTCCATGTTTGGGTTTCAGCGTGTGGGCGATTTTATTTGGGCCGCAGCCGACGCCCGCGCCAAAGGATTCATGCTTGGCGGAACATCCGGGAGAACAACACTGGCCGGTGAAGGCCTTCAACACCAGGATGGACAAAGTCATCTGCTGGCGCTTTCCGTGCCTTCTGTACGAGCCTACGATCCGGCATTTGCTTACGAGCTGGCGGTCATCATCCAGCATGGAATCAAGCGCATGTACTGGGATGATGAAGACATTTTTTACTACATCACCATTATGAATGAGAAATATCCGATGCCCTCAAAACCTTCGCGAAAAGGGCTGGACGAGGAAATCATCAATGGCATGTACAAATATAAAAGCAGTTCGAAAAATAAAGAGAACATTCATTTGCTGGGTAGTGGCTGTATTTTGAATGAAGCTTTGAAAGCTGCAGATATCCTGAAGAAGGACTTCGACATTTACCCGGAAGTTTGGAGTGTAACCAGCTACAAAAAGTTATACGACAATGCCATTGAAACAGAGCGTATGAATCGCTTGAACAATAAAAACGACAAAAATTATATTGACGCCAAAGTGGGTAGTAATGATGGTATTTTCATTGCTGCAACCGACTATGTAAAAGCGCTGCCGCTCTCTGTTGCCAAATGGTTTCCGGGCACGTTCCACGCATTGGGAACCGATGGTTTTGGTCTTAGCGATCACCGTGATGAATTGCGGGAACATTTTGAGGTGAATGCAAAACACATCGTTTGGAGCACGCTTGTCATGCTAAATCAGCAAAATAAATTGGACCAGAAAGCCTTGAAAAAAGCTCAAAAAAAATTAGGCATCTCCGGTGAAAAATAATCACCAACCGGGCGTTGATTCAAGCAGTAACAACGAAAAATAGGTTTCACCCGCTAAAAAATCAGACAAAATGAAAAGAGAAATTAAAGTACCAGATATCGCTGAGAATGTGGAAACAGGCCTGATTGCCAGCATTCTTGTTTCCAAAGGCGATCAAGTGTCCGAGGACCAATCGCTGGTTGAAATTGAAACAGACAAAGCGACCACCGACATCCCCTCTCCGGTTGCCGGAAAAGTCATGGAAATAAAAGTCAACGAAGGCGACGAGGTGAACGTTAATGAGGTGATCATGATTATTGAAACGGAAGACGAAGAAACTGACGAACAAGAAGATAAACAGGAAGCAGACGAATCGGAACAAGAATCAGCAAAAAAAGACAACGAACAGCAGGAAACAACACCGAAAGAATCTGATTCTGAAAAAGAAAAAAAGCCAGAAAATGAAGCTGAAGAAGAGAAAGAGGAAGGTGGAGATGGAGATAAAAATGAAAAGAAAAAAGAACCAAAAGGCGCCAGCGACATTCCGGCTGCACCGTCAATCCGTCGGCTGGCACGCGAAAAAGATGTTGATTTAAGCCAGGTGAAAGGTA
>DATFMO010000148.1:0-6057 GCA_035266925.1 Sunxiuqinia sp.
CGCAAACGGTACTGGGCTGATGGCTCCCATGCCACCGGTGTTCAAGCCCGTATCGCCCTCACCAATTCGCTTGTAATCTTTGGCTTCAGGCAGAATTTGATAGTCTTTCCCATCAGTGATGGCAAACACTGACAACTCAACCCCCGACAAAAATTCTTCGATCACCACTTTGCTACTGGCCTCTCCAAATTGGCCGTCCAACATAGTTTTCAGCGCCGCTTCGGCTTCTGCCAATTCAGGAATAATCAGCACACCTTTTCCCGCTGCCAGCCCATCAGCTTTTAAAACGTAAGGAGCTTTCATTGTTTTCAGAAAATCAATGCCTTCCTGCAGCGTTCCTGCAGTTACTGTTTTATACCTGGCCGTTGGAATGTTGTGGCGCTTCATAAAATCCTTGGCAAAATCTTTCGAGCCTTCCAGAATCGCACCGGCTTTTTTGGGACCGACCACACGAATATTTTTCAATGCCTCATCCGCTAAAAAGAAATCATGCAATCCTTCTACCAGCGGAACCTCAGGCCCAACAACAACCAGATCAATCGCTTTTTCCAGAACGACTTTTTTCAGTCCTTCAAAGTCAGAAACACCTACCGGGATATTCTCTCCGACTTCAGATGTCCCGGCATTTCCGGGAGCAATAAATAATTGATTGACCTTGTTTGATTGGTTGATTTTCCATGCCATGGCATGCTCTCTTCCCCCTGCTCCTACGAGTAAAATATTCAACATGATCCTAGTAAATTTGTCTGGTTTTTAGATTGCAATTTTCACCTCCTGCTTAGGTTGAGGCAATAAGGTAAACTGGTATTTTTGTTCTTTCAATTTCGAAATAATTTCAGGCAGCGCCACCATCAAATTTTGCTTCGATTTTATGGAATCGTGAAACGTGATGATCGAGCCCGGCCTCACAAAGTCGAGCACATTCTCCACAATGCTTTCCGGCGACAGCTCCGGTTTGTAATCTCCTGTAAGGATGTCCCACATCACCACCCGGTAATTTTTACTGATCTCGTTAAACTGCGTCCAACGCATCAGTCCGTGTGGTGGACGAAACAAATCGGATTGAATAAACCCAGCAGCCTTTTCAATGTTATCGAAATAGCGTCCGTTTGTCGTTTTCAATCCTTGCAGATGATTAAACGTGTGGTTTCCCACCTGGTGTCCCTCATCCAGAATTCGTTGGTAAATTTGAGGATATCGTTTCACGTTTTCACCCACACAAAAAAAGCATGCTTTGATTTGCTCCCGGTTTAACAAGTCGAGCAACCAGTGAGTCACCTCGGGCACCGGCCCATCGTCGAACGTCAGCACCACTTGACGCTCATCATCGGACAAGCGCCACAGTGCCCCCGGAAAACATCCGGTCAGCACTTTGGGAAGCCTTATGCGTGGATCAAATCGCTGCATCATTTAAATTGCGGCCCGTAATCTTTTATATAATTATTGAAACTGTCTTTAATTTCATCGGCGATTGGCAATTGATATTTATTTGAAATAATCCCCAACTGACGGATGAAATACAAGCTGCGCTGCATTTCTTCATCGATGGAAGCAACGAACTTCGGATCGAGTGCCAGGAAGTAATCCATTTTCTTCTGGTAAGTATTGAAAATATCCTTAATCAATTTCTTCCCGGTTGTTGAATCACCAGCAGCCATCAGGTTGTCAGCCAGCTGCAATGAAAAATAATTGTACGGCACAACCCGGTTTGGAATCAATTTCAAGCTTCGGTGTAACACGTTGATTGCCGAATCCTTTTTGCCTTCATCAATCAGCGATGATGCCAAACGGTTGAAATTATTGCGGATGTTCATCATCATCCGTTGGTTATTCTCATCAATATACACATTCGGATCGTTCATGTTGCCCCACTTGAAGTCTTTCATCATGTGTTGGTACATTTTGTCTGTGTTTACACTTCCGAAGTAGATATCGTTACGCGGTGTTTTAACCGGTGTAAAACGATAAGCAAATCCATCCAGACGAAAGTAATCCTGCAATCCCAGGTACTTATCGCGACCAACAGTGATGGCATAATAAATCGGGCGTTTCCAGTCGGTATTGGCAATCATATCCAGAACCATCAATTCGTCTTTGGTGATGTAGTTGCGGTTTCCAAAGTCAATGAAAATGGTATCTGCAATTTGGTTGTATTCATCAGGCGGAACCACCTTGTTGGCGATCACCGCTTTTTTGTCAACCACGTAGTATAATTTTTTCGCCGGAATGTAGGCTGCATTGTCAGCCTGTGCCAATTTTGTGCGAGGATTGTCGTCCTTCACAAAATTGAGCGCCCGCTTCAATTCAATCGCCCCTTTGATTCGAGGATCCTTCATCAGATAAACGACATCGCGTTTTCCCTGTACATATTGATCTTCTGTGAAATCAATCGGCAGCGGATCAGAATCGTAAGCTTTACTTTTCATTTGACTGATATACCAATCTGTTTGCAGGTAGCTTAGGTTAGCTACACGCAGGTCGGTACGTACACCTTCCACTTCCTGGTTGTACCAAAGTGGGAATGTATCATTATCACCATTTGTGAATATAATACCATCCTTGTCGCAACTCTTCAGGTAGTTAGCACCAAAATCGCGACAGGTGTATCGATTTGAACGATCGTGATCATCCCAGTTTTCGTGGGCCATGATTCCCGGAACCAGAATTAAGCTGGCAATGGAAACAATGAGTCCACTAACTGTGTATGGCAAATATTTTTTAAGCTTATCCGGAAGACCTTTATGGATAGTTTCTATTAACCCGATCACCCCCAGCCCAATCCAAATGGCAAAGGCATAGAATGACCCGGCAAAGGCATAGTCCCGCTCACGCGGCTGGTGTGGATACTGGTTCAGGTAAATTACGATGGCCAGGCCTGTCATGAAGAATAGTAAGAGTACCACCCACCAGTCTTTTCGATTTCGTTGATAATGAAAGAATACACCGATTAATCCCAACAACAACGGAAGGAAAAAGTAGGTATTTCGGGCTTTGTTATTGGCATATTCAGCCGGCAGGTTCTTCTGATCTCCCAACCGGGCTTTATCGATAAAATTGATTCCACTCAGCCAGTTACCATCCAGAATATCGCCATGTCCCTGGATATCATTCTGGCGTCCTACGAAGTTCCACATGAAATAGCGCATGTACATCCACACAATTTGGTATCGAACAAAGAACTCCAGATTTTCGCCAAAGGTTGGCAATTGAATGGTCTTTCGCTTTCCCGACCGGTCGGTATAACTCACTGGTCGCCCCTTTATGCCGGCCCAGCTTTTATAATCTTTGACATGTTGTGCCTGGTTGCTCCACATACGCGGGAAGAAAGTTGTAAATCGAGAATCATAATTCGGCTTCTGACGCATGTCGGCCACCTTGTATTTCCCGTCTTCTTCGATGTAATATGGTTTTGTATCCACATACGGTTCCTGGTTATTCAGCGGCGTATTGTAATATTGCCCGAATACCAAAGGACGATCGCCGTATTGCTCACGGTTCAGGTAACCTAAAAGCGAAAATACATTGTCCGGGTTGTTTTGGTCCATGGGTGGATTGGCTGACGACCGGATCACAATCATGGCAAACGAGGAGTAGCCCAACAAAATCACAGTGAAGGCCACCAAAATGGTATTCCAAAGCACCATCTTCTTCTTAACAGTGTAACGAATACCCCACAAGATCAGTCCGATCAACAGGACAGCATAAATAACGGCGCCTGTGTTGAACGGCAATCCAAAGCCATTGACAAACATGAGCTCAAACCAGGTAGCTACCGTAATCACTCCCGGAATGATTCCGTACATGACAATGGCCAAAATAACAATTGATAAGACCAAACTGGACACGATTCCAACTTTGGTCACTTTATATTTTCTGAAATAATAGACAAATACGATCGCTGGGATTGCCAACAAGTTCAACAAGTGAACACCAATGGAAAGTCCTACCAAGTAAGCGATCAGGATGATCCAGCGGTTGGCGTGTGGTTCGTCGGCCACGTTTTCCCATTTTAAGATGGCCCAGAAAACAAGAGCCGTGATCAACGAGGAGGTAGCGTACACTTCGGCCTCCACCGCCGAAAACCAGAAAGTATCTGAGAATGTATAGGCCAGAGCACCAACGGCACCACTACCAATAATGGCAATGATTTGTCCCATTGAGTAACCATCTTCACCTGGTTTAACCAGTTTGCGGGCCATGTGCGTGATGGTCCAGAATAAAAACATGATGGTTAATCCACTGGCTACTGCCGACCAGGAATTGATCGCCATAGCAGCATGAGAAGGATCAGTAAACAGGGTGAAAAACCTTCCAAGAATCATAAAAAATGGTGCACCCGGTGGGTGACCAACTTCTAATTTAAACGATGTTGTAATAAATTCACCACAGTCCCAAAAACTAGCTGTTGGTTCTATGGTCATCAAATAAACAGTGGCTGCAATTAAAAAGATAACCCAGCCGGCTACTTTGTTAATGAACTTTAAGTCTTTCACTCGAATGTATTTAAATTGACAAATTTTAGTTCTGAATCTTCCCAGTGAAAATACGGGCCTTCTGGGCATAGCTGAGCAATTTCGGCTTCCTCGTGCTTCTTTAATTGTTAATAACCAGCATCTTGCATACGATTTTTCAAGGCCTGAAAATTCACCAAATTGTTATGTTTGCGAAGATAGCACATTCTTTGAACTCAGACTAATTAGAAATTGAAATTAAAAATTTTTAACAAGCATGGAAACAGGATCACCTAGAATCAAGACAGTCGTTCTGTCCTTTAGGAAATTTCTTATTATCTTGCCGCCATTATTTTTGGAATTGAATCTAGTTGTCAGCCCAACAAAATAACCTACCAGAAACTGATTCCCCTAACTTAGCCACTAACAAGCCATTAAAACTAAACATGTGCTTTTTCACCTTCAATCAATCAGGTATAGTTTTTAAGGGCCTGGATTGGTCAAAAGTGAGAACCACGAAAATAGTAAGAACCCATAGCCCCTATTTAGAAACATGAAAAACGAAAATAATTTCTGTTGCATTATACCCGTTGCTGGGAAAGACTGTTACTTGGCCAATAAACATCTTAAACTTATCGAAAAGAATATTCGTCCTTCTCATATCTATATTCTCACCAATCGATGCTTCTTTTTCTATTTTAAGAAAGCGGCTGAATCAATCAGTTTGCCAATTACTTTGCTTGATGAAGATACTTTGCTCGAAACAGTGAGTTTCCAGTCGATCGAGAACTTGAAAAAAGTAAAAACGGAAAGAAACATTGGCTGGTTTTACCAACAGTTTCTGAAAATGGGATTTGCGCTAACTCAATATGCTAAAGACGATTATTATTTAATCTGGGATGCCGATACTTTGCCACTCACTCCGTTGAGCTTTTTCGAAGGGAACAAGCCACTAATGACATTAAAAGAAGAATATCACGAACCCTATTTTGAAACGATCAACAAGCTATTTGACCTTCAAAAATCAATCGGAAAATCCTTTATTGCTGAAAATATGCTTGTCAATGTTCAAATTATGAAGGAAATGATACAGGCGATTGAAGATAATGAAGCCTTTGAAGGAACTAACTGGTGTGAAAAAATAATCCATTCGCTACATCCCAATTATAAAAATGACTTTTCTGAATTTGAGACGTATGGCACTTACGTCGTGAACCATTACCCGGAATTATACAAAACCCGGGAATTGAAATGCTTTAGAAATGCAGGAAAGAAAGTATCAAGATTAGCATCGACCGAATACCTGGTAAAGAAATTCTCAGGTTACGATCTTATTTCGTTGGAAAAAAGGCATAATCCAAAAAATTTAAGGGGACTACCCGGCTACATCCAAAAAGGGATATTCTATCTCATCAACAAAACCCGGAAACGGTTCAATATCAGCTAGACAAAGCCTAGTATTAATATTGCTGGTGTATCCAAATACAAATGGAATGACTAATTTTACACAAAAACCAACAGATACTATGGACATTAAAGTTTTGGGACCAGGCTGCGTAAAATGTCGGGGGCTGGATCACCGTACCAGAAAGGCTGTTGCAGAGTT
>DATFMO010000149.1:0-2040 GCA_035266925.1 Sunxiuqinia sp.
CCAAATTTGTCAAATCAAACTGGTGCGGTGTTGAAAGGCTATTTTGACTGCCCACCAACTGATCGTCGAACCAAACGGTTGTTTGCCAATGCGGGCGTTCCAGAAACAAAACCAAGCGCCGGTTTGTCCAATCTGCCGGAATGGTCACTTCTTTTCGATACCAGGCAGCACCCTTGTAATACAAGTTTGGCGTTAACCAAAACGGGAACTTGATATCACCAGCCTGACGGTATTTCTCAAATCGCGGATTATAATAAAATGAACTATCGTAGATACTCCCTGTCCAATCAGTTTTCAGGGTGGGTACATTTCCTTTTCCGTTTTCCTTCATGGATCCGGGCAAATGGACTACCTCCGCCAAGTTCTTTGCAAACCATTTTTGAGCCACGCCCTGATCATCCGGATCAGTCTGAAACTGCCACTCACCTTTTAACGAAATCCTGAAATCCTTGTGTTCCTGAGCACTCAGGTTCAGACATAGCGCAATGAGCGCGATCGCTAACAAATTCAATTTCCGAAGTCGTTTTAAAAAATCCATATCTTCCAATTTGAACATCCTATTTGCTTTTACCTTGCTTATTCAGCGGGTGACTTCAAGTCACCCGCTGAATCTTCCGAGCTGATCAGCCAGACTCAATGACTTGAAACTACAAAAACCTTCGTTTCCCAGGGAGCCAGATTCATTTTCAACTGAACTGAGTTTCCCTGTTGCTCCGATTCAATCTTTCTCGTTTCTCCCGTAACTGCATTCCAACGTTCAACTTCACCTTTTCCACCAAGAGTCATTTTCGTGTTCACCGGCGATTCGCCTTCGTTAAAAATAAAATAAAGGTCGCCATCCGAAAAATGGCGGTGATTATATTTCACGGCTTTCGAAGTGTTTGCCATCTTAAAATCAGGCGTTGGCAAATATTGAAAATAGTCCTGATCATGCGTTTGAATCATCGGACTGAAATCATACGAGTGACCAGCATTCCGGTACGTTTTACCAGCAATCAGCGAAGGAAGTTGGCTGGTAAAAACCACTTTGACTCCATTCTTTGAAAAGTACTTCAATTTATCCAGAACTTCTTTTGGCATAGCCGAAACTGATGGAATCAAAATCGTTTGATAAACCTGCCCACTCAGATTTCTGACTCCATCACTCGATGGTGAGAGAACATGAAGCACCGCATGATCATCCAGAAAATCGAAATCATGCTGGCTCTCCAATAACGATTGGCTTAATTTCAATGCGGTACTGTCAGCTTGTTGGTCGCCCAACCATTCGCTGTCGGTTGGGTAATACACCGCAATTTTAGCGGCTGGTGTTCCATTCGAAAGCAAATAAGAAATCCTGTTCGAGTACTGGGCCACGTGCGGAAATTTGGGATCGGCAAACCATCCATGTGGAGAGCCATCACCTCGTGTAGATGCCGGCCAGTACATCCATTCAAAAAAGTTGATGCCACGCGCAAACTGGTAGTCGACCACCCATTTGGCCTGATCTACATTGGGCGCAGGCCGATAGGCCGCAAAGCTTTCGCTCATAGAACGCGGATGACCATAAACATGAGCAACCGACGAAGCATATTTTGGATAGTCAGACACCTTACCGGGCCAAATCTGGTTCCAGATGGCATCGACTCCCGGAATTTGCACATGCCGCAGGTCTTCAAAAAAATCTCCCTCCGAACGGGCCAGCCACATCATCTTGTCTTCGTGATTCAAGTGAACCATGTATTGCAGGTTGTTGGAAGCACACCAATCGGCCTGCACTTTGAAGAAGTTTTTGCCGAATAGATCCGACCACACATTCCAATAATCGGCTTTCACCCGAAGCATGGAATCGGTTGGATTTTTAATCATGAAAGAGGCTACCCAAGGACGAACATCGTAGCCTTTTTGTTTCATAAATTCATTAGGAAGTTCAGGTGTCCAGGGCACAAAACCATAATCCGGTTCATCGCCTCGGAACCCTAAAAATGTGTTGCCAAACTCATCGCCAACATGCTTTTTGTACTGAACGTGGGTAAAATCAAGGAACTGCTGCGTGGCGCC
>DATFMO010000150.1:0-3035 GCA_035266925.1 Sunxiuqinia sp.
GCTCAATACCCAATCCAGGTCGGTACGCCAAATTGGACCGTGCGTGGCTGCAATCATTTTAATGTCAAGCGGAGCCAGCTTTTTGATGGCACGCTGGGTATGGGGACAATATTTACCAACAATGTTGGTGAAATAGCGCATGATTTCCACTTCGTAAAAATCCAGGTTAATTTCATCATCAAATACACCGCCATCCAAGGTTCCGTAACTTCCAAAGGCGTCGCCGGAGAAAAGTATTTTGTGGGTTTCGTCAAACGTCACCATGGTTTCCGGCCAGTGCACCATCGGGATCATCTGGAATTGCAGCTTCACTTTACCCAAATCCAGTGTTGCCTCATCATAAACCTCCATGGTATTTTCAGGTTTGAAATAAAAGCTTTCCACGAAACCAAAGGTCTTTTTATTTCCAACCAGGGTGATGTTTGGATATTTTGATTTCACCGCCTTTATCGCACCCGAATGATCCGGCTCCATGTGATTGATGACCAAATAATCAACCGGACGATCTCCAATAATTTCCTCAATTTGATCCAGGTAATCATCAATGTAATGACGCTCAACCGTGTCGATCAATGCGATCTTTTCATCAACAATTAAATAGGAATTATACGAAACGCCATGCGGAATCGGCCAGATGTTTTCAAATAAATGGGTTCTACGGTCGTTGTAGCCCAGGTAATAAATGTTTTCTGCAAGTTTAACCTGATGCATAATTTTCGATTTTTGATTAAGTTTTTTTCAACCTACGAAAATAATTATTTTACGGTAAATGTTGGGCTTATCGCTTTTCAAATCCCCAAAAATTAAGGAAAAGCTCACACGACAGTGCTCGCACCCAACCGAGAATTTGCGTGACTGATCGACGGAGTTACATTTCGGCAAACAGCGACCAGGAACATCCTATAATTGGTAACCTTTTTTAACATCCGATTTTTCGTAGAAAAAACTATTTTTGTAATCCAATTCAAGCACGAAATGAGTTTTAAGAATAGTAATCGAATCATATTATTTCCCAAGTTACAAAAGGGGTTGATCATCTTTTTCGCCATCGCCTTCGTCATTGCCGGGCTTCGTGGCTACCAGCTTTTTCAGTATGTTTTTGCTGACAATGTCAAAAATCCCGGGAGTATCACCATTCCCAAGGAAGCCACCTTCGATCAGGTATTGGATTCATTGCGTGCAAGGAACATTCTAAACAATGAAAAAGCCTTCAAATGGGTATCCCAAAAGAAGGATTACAAAGCAAATATCCGTGCCGGCAACTATGTGTTTGACAAAGGGATGAACACCAATCAAATTGTCAACATGTTGCGTTCTGGCGAACAGAAGCCAGTTTCCGTGACTTTTAATAATGTGCGCTTTTTTGATGAACTGGCCGGGAAAGTTTCATCGTACATTGAGCCGGATTCACTGCAAATGCTGAAATACCTCCAAGATACGGTCACGATCCATGCCCTGGGTTTCAATAAGTATTCGTTTCACGCCATGTTTATCCCGAATACCTACGAATTTTACTGGACCACAACCCCTGAACAATTCGTGGAACGCATGGATGCTGAATATCATCGCTTTTGGAATGAGGATCGTCTGGCTCAGGCAAAAGCGATTGGGCTGACCCCCATTCAGGTTTCAACCTTGGCTTCCATCGTTCAGGAAGAAACGGTAAAAGCTGACGAAAAGCCCCGTGTGGCCGGACTGTATCTCAACCGCCTGCGGAAAGGGATGTTGCTGCAGGCCGACCCGACCATTAAATTTGCCATTGGTGATTTTTCCATTCAACGGGTGCTGAACAAATACCTTGAAATTAAGTCGCCTTTCAACACATACATTCACCAAGGATTGCCACCAGGCCCCATCAACTTCCCGGAGATTTCCAGTATTGAAGCTGTCCTGAATGCCGAGAAAAATGACTTTCTGTATATGTGCGCCAGCGATAAATTTAACGGCTATCACAATTTTGCGAAAACATTGCATCAGCACAACCTGAATGCCCGAAAATACCAACGGGCACTCAACGAAAACCACATTTGGCAATAGGTGAACCAAAATTCACAATAAAAAACATTTATTGAATTTATTTAAGCTCTGATTTGGGCAATTTACCATCTGTTAAAGCTTCTTAACACTAGTACTGGGTAAGTTTGTGGGAAAAGGAAATGAGGTTTTTTCTAACAACCTTTCTGATTCTTCTGGTAATTGCCGTTGTGGCACAAGATCGAGCCGACAGTATCACTGCATTCCATGGTTATATTTTAACTGAAGATTCGGTCCCCGTAGAAAATGCGTACCTAATCAACTACCGAACCACCAAAATCATCACGACCGACAGCACCGGCTATTTCAACACTTACCTGCATCCAGGCGATTCACTGATGATCAACCACCTCACATTGAAACCAAAAGTTATTCATGCCAATGCCGATAAAGTGAGCAGCAATCGGTTTTACGTAGCCTATCGCAGGTACCAAATCCCGACTGTAGCCACCAAAACTTTTAATCGTGATGAATACTACTGTCAGAAGAATATTCGAAAAATTTACGCTGACCTTGAACGACTCGGAGTGCGCCACGTGAGGCCTCTTCGTATCGGTAACGGCAATATTTACGATCCCGATCGAGTGAGCCCGGGAGTTGGAATTTCACTAAGCGATTTAATCAGCTTCTTCAAACGGAAATAACTTCCCAGATTGGATTTTGGTATTTGGTATTTTTAATGAAGGTACTTTCCCATGTCCAACCAGAAATACTCCCCCAGCCCAACCGTGAATATCATGTTACCATAGAGTCCATGCAATAGTGCCACAAATACCACGCTCCGTTTCTGGTAATACAAATAGCCCAGATAGATGCCCAGCAAAAAGGTGAGGATCATCGACAACGGATGAAAGAAAAAGATATGTGCAAAACTGAATGTAACGGCACTGGCCATGATGATGGGAATACCGCTTCCAAAGAGTTTTTCGTAACGATGAAATAGAAATGTCCGGTAGATCATTTCCTGCGTACTGGCAGAGAAAATGGGATAGAATACGCTT
>DATFMO010000151.1:0-5476 GCA_035266925.1 Sunxiuqinia sp.
ATAAGTTGGATTATCTGGATTAGCTTGAATGACTTTTCCGCTCATGTGCTCAGCCTTCTCCAAATCCTGACCACGCAACGACAGGTAATAGGCGTAATTGTTCATCGCCATGTAATTGTCCGGTGCCAGTTTGATGACTTCATCATAGGCTTTAAACGCTTTATCAACCTCTTTCAGGTTATAATAAGCTTCTGCCTTGTAGAGCATGAATTGAACTTTCAATGATTGATTATCCAGGGCGTAGGGTTCGCCTTCCTTGACCACTTCCAGGGCTTCTTTGTACTTTTTAAGTTGAATAGCAGCCACCGCATTCAATGCATAAACAACTGGTTGATTGGGAAATAAATCAATGGCTTGCTTACTTTCTTTGTACAAACTTTCAAAGTCCATCAAATCATTGTCCATAAACAGCAACTGCTGCCAAATCGTGAAATTATTCTTGTCAGTCTCCAGGTATTTCCGAAGGTATTCGCGTGCCTCACTTGTCTTTTTCTGACGCATCAAATGGTCAGCATAAATGGTGTACATGCGATTGTCATCCGGGTAGGTATTGTGCAAAATATCTAACAAATCGTTGATCTGATCGTTGCTCCAATCCGAACTATCCGGATTGGTTGTTTGCATCATGTAATACCGAATTTTGGTATCCGCATCCACATTTTTATTGGCGAAAGCTTTTTTCACTTCATCAAACGCTTTCGCTTTGTTATCCTGATCCAGGTAATAATTGGCCAGCGAAAAATGAACAATTCCGTTTCCAGGATCCAACTCAAGAATCTTATTGTAATATTTCAACGCATTTTCTTTGTCACCCTGCTTTTCGTACAGTTCAGCCAGCAAACCGTAATATTCCGGGTTCTTCGGGTCAGAATCCATCAGTTTATGAACTTCTTCAAAAGCCTTGTCTGGCTTTCCCCAATCCATGAAAATTTGTTGTTTGGCAACCGAAATCTGCTCATTTAAGCCAACTTCATCTTCCAAATGATTGTAAGTGGCAATGGCTTCAGAATATTTTTTGGCCTGTGCAAACAGCACCGCTTCGGAATACTGATATTTCAAATTGTCAGGAAATTGATTACTCAATTCAACATACAAATTCGCTGCTTCGTCAAATTGCTTACGTTGTTGGTAAATATCAGCCAGTAAAAGCTTGTACCACTTGTTGTTCGGATTCAAACTAATCGCTTTTTCCAACAACAACGAAGCACTGGTTAAATCTTTATTCGCATAATGAATTTTAGCCATCTCAAACATGGCGACCGAAGAATTGGGATCGATTTCCAGGCACCGTGAAAAAATAGTAACGGCATCCTTCACATTTCCTAACATTTTCTGTTTCAATCCTTCGATAAACAAATATTCAAATTCATTCTCCTGATTTTCAGAAAGTTTTGTTTCTGCTGGTGCTGATGTTTTTTGCAGCTGCTCTTCCTGCTTATTATCCGTTTTAACCAATGCTTTTTTAGTTGTTGCGCAAGACGCTAACAATGTAGAAAGCAACAGCAAATATGTGAATCGCTTTAAGATCATTTTCTATTTAATTTTTACCCGTGTGCCCAAAGCCACCTCCACCACGATCAGTCTCTTCCAAAACCTCGACAGGCTGCCAGGCCACCGTTTCATGTTTTGCTACTACCATTTGGCAAATCCGTTCCCCGTGGTTAATGACAAATTCTTCGTTTGACAAATTCACCATGATAACTTTGATTTCCCCCCTGTAATCAGCGTCAATCGTTCCGGGAGTATTCAAAACGGTCACTCCCTTTTTGATTGCCAATCCACTACGTGGCCTGATTTGAGCTTCGTGTCCAACGGGTAGTTCAATAAATAATCCTGTTGGAACCAAGGCACGCTCAAGTGGTTTTAAAACGATGGGCGTTTCCAAATTGGCTCGTAAATCCATTCCGGCCGATGACGTAGTGCTGTATGCCGGCAATTGATTGGAGGACTGATTAACAATTTTCACTTTCATAAGTAGCTTTTTTTCAATGTGCAAAGATAGCTAAATATCGCTAGTCTCCACTTTGAGATTCTTCAATTAACAAAATTTAAAACTAATCAATAAAAAATAACGCTTCCATGATTTTATCCGATATGAACAGTCCATCAACGGATAATTTGTACGTGTTATTATTCAAATTTAGATGTTTGGAATCCAAAAATTTTTGAGCTTCTTTTTGAAAATGACGAGCGAATATTGCCGGAAAATTTTCTTCTAAATAGACACTTGAAATTCCCCATTTTGTTCGCAACGAAGTAATCATATAATCATTATATTGATCCTGATCGGAGAGGATTTCTGATTCCCAATAGGTTGAATTCGCCTCCATTGCCTGTAGGTATTTCCTCAGGCTGGACACATTCCATCGTCGTGTCCGGTGATCAAATGAATGGGCTGACGGACCAAATCCAAGGTATTTTTTACGTTCCCAATAAGCTTTGTTATGACGCGAATATTGTTGGTTGCGGGCAAAATTTGAAATTTCGTATTGCTCAAAACCAGCCTTTTCAAGCCGATCCAATAATAATTTAAATTGATCCAAACTCAATTCATCAGGCAGTTCCTTGATTTTTCCGCTTTTCAGGTATTCGTAAAAAACGGTTCCTTCGTGGTAGGTCAAATGATACGCGGAAATATGTTGAACATCGAGCGACACAGCCTTTTCAACATTGTCCTCCCATTCTTTCAATGTTTGGTTGGGCAAGCCATAAATCAGATCGATACTAATGTTTTCAATTCCGGCGGATTTTGCGGTTTCTATGGATTGAATTGCCTGCTGGCTGTTGTGCCGCCGGTTCATGCTTTTCAAATCACGATCATGAAACGATTGCGTACCAATACTCAATCGATTGACGGGTGTTTCCCGCAGTCCGTTCGCAAATTCAGCAGTGAGATCGTCAGGATTGGCTTCCAACGTAATTTCAGTACTATTTTCAAGTTGGAAAGTATCATCAATTAAGCTCAGAATATCGTTTATTTCTGAAATCTTCAGCACTGATGGTGTGCCACCACCAAAATAAATGCTGGCGATATTTTCGTCACCAAGTTCGTGCTTTCTTAACACAACTTCCTGTTTCAGAGCCGATACAAAATCAGTCTTTGCTCCAAAATCAGTGGTCTTGTAAAAATCGCAATAGTGGCACTTGGTCTTACAAAATGGAATATGAATATATATTCCGGCCATAAAACTTCCCTTCTTCACATGCTCCGACGGCCTGCCGGAAATTCATAATTCGTTTACATTCTGATCAGATCTTCATGTCCTTCCATATCAGCAATAATGGTTGCCAAAGTGGTTTCAGAATAATAATTGTAAAGTTTTTTTCGTACTTCAGCAAAACCATTGTGAACCGGGCAAGGTTGGCCATTTTCATGATGAACTGCACAGGGTTCCATACTGATCAAACAGTTCTTGAAGAAATCTTCACCATCAATAATGGAGACAATATCGTACATGGAGATTTCATCTTTGGGTTTTCCCAATCCAAAACCACCATTAGGCCCTTTGGTAGAAACCAGCACTTTTTGCTTGACCAGATTTTGAAGGATTTTTCCCAGGAATGGAGTAGGGATGTTCAAGTCGTTCGAAATCGTTTTGATTCCAATTTTAGTTCCTTCTTCACTAAATTTTCCGAGATAAATCAGCGCCCGGATCGCGTATTTACATGTATTCGACAGCATAACTTAAAGTTTATTTTTCCATTGTTGGCTAAAAGATTCTTTGGCAAAGGTTGGTATTGATTTTTTGTCTCCAAGTGCATCTTTTTTGAAAGCACCCAGCTTATTTTTTGTTTGACCGCTCAATCGGTCCAATCGTTTGCGTTTGTTAAAAGCATACTCATAAGCTTTCATTCCCAGGTTCCATGAAAGGGGCATGTCTCCATCGCGAACTGCATCTCTTCGGTTGTACAACAACTGTTTGTGCAGCGGAATTTTCACCGGACAAACTTCGGTACATTTTCCACATACCGAACAGGCTGAACTTAAATGGTTATATTCTGAAAAACCTTTATAAAACGGGGTGATGATGGAGCCGATTGGTCCGCTGTATGTAGCATCGTAGGTGTATCCACCAACATTTCTGTATATTGGGCATGCGTTTAAACAGGCACCACACCGAATGCATTTCAACGCTTCGTATTGATCTTTATGCTGGTACAATTCACTGCGTTTGTTATCTAACAAAATAACATACATTTTTTCAGGCCCATCCTCTTCTTTGTTCTGCTTTGGTCCCGAGACAATGGAATTGTAAACCGTAATTTGCTGGCCTGTTCCGTGCGCTGCCAGCAAGGGCCACATCAATCCCAAATCCTTCATTTCGGGAATCACCTTTTCAATTCCGGCAATCACAATGTGAATTTTTGGAAAGGAAAATGTCATCATTGCATTGCCCTCATTTTCGGTCAATGCAATGGCTCCCTTATCGGCAATGATAAAATTAGCCCCGGTAACACCAACTTCAGCCTGGGTAAATTTTTCACGCAGCAAACCACGTACAAAATTGGTCAGGTATTCCGGAGTACTTTTTTCTGGGGTGTCATACTTTTCGTGAAACAGTTCTGCAATGTCCTCTTTCGATTTGTGCATCGCTGGCGTTACAATGTGATAAGGTTTTTCACCGGCAATTTGCACGATGTATTCGCCCAAGTCTGTCTCCAACGACTCAACGCCAACTTCCTCAATATGCTCGTTCAAATCGATTTCTTCGGTGGTCATTGATTTACTTTTAACCAACAAATGAGCCTGGTTGTCTTTCAGTATCTGTTGAATTGCTATGATGGCTTCGTTGGCATCTTCAGCCCAAAGCACTTCAGCACCGTTTTGGGTAATATTTTCTTCAAATTGAAGCAAATAATCCGGTAAGTCATTGATGGCTTTTCCTTTCATATAAGAAGCGCGTTCCTTTGCCAATTCCAGATCAGAGTAACGATTTCGACCGCGTTCAACAGCTGCATCGTACTTCGAAATATTGAATTTTATCGTCGCCCGATGTCTCTTATCAAAAGCGATGTTCTCCGAATCTTTTATGAAATGTTTTTTTGCTTCCGACATATTAACTCAACGGCATTTTTTGGATTCGTCGCAAATGACGTCCACCTTCAAAATCAGTAGAAAGAAATGTTTTCACAATCATGATTGCTTCATCATCGGTGATAAAACGAGCAGGAAGTGCGCAAATATTCGCGTCGTTGTGTAGACGAGCTAATGCAGCAATTTCTGGTTTCCAACAAATGGCTGACCTGATTTTTTGATGTTTGTTGGCGGTCATGTTAATTCCATTTCCGCTACCACACAATGAAACACCTAAGTCAAATTCACCATTTTCAACCGCTTTGGCCATTGGATGTGCCCAATCTGCATAATCTGAACTTTCTGAAGAAAAACCACCAAAATCCTTATACGCAATCCCTTGTTCGCTTAAAAATTTCAAAATCACCTGCTTTCTTTCATATCCAGCGTGATCTGAAGCTA
>DATFMO010000152.1:0-3882 GCA_035266925.1 Sunxiuqinia sp.
CATGAATGGTATTCAAAGGGAACGTTGACCTGAACCACCTGGTCTTTATTTTCGACAATGGTACATAGGGGACTGCCTTCAGCTACAAACATTCCGGATGAATTGACATTCAACTCGCTGATTGTTCCATCCGCTGGAGCAGATATGGTGATGATCCCGGTTTTTGACGAGATTAACGTATCCATTGCTGAATTTTCCAGCGCTTTGTTTTCTTTGGTCTGAATTTCGAAAAGAAGGTCGTTTTTATGGACCATATCCCCAAAACGGACATTGACTTTTTTGATGTAACCCGAAATGGATGACTGCACAATGTTCTTTCTCAAATAAACAGATCGGCCATTTAACCTGACTAACTGGTTGATGTTGCCACTGACTACAGCCGTAGTTTTGACCGAAACTTTTGGATTTGTGAAATCCTGTGGTGCTTCTTTGGGTGTGCTTTTACAGGAAACAAAAAGTGTCAGGAATAAGCTTATTGAAAGAAGACTATATACTAATTTCATTTTTATCTGTTTAGTGGTTCCAGTAATTATACTCATTGATCAATTTTTTCAACTTAATTTCTTTTTGAGCAACAGCCAGATTGACATTGCTATACTTCTTCAGGTAAGCAATATAATCGATGACACTGATCTGGGCTTGTTGCAGTTCGTCCGAATATAAATTCAGTAAATTCTTGTATTTCTGTTGAATTTCTCTTTGTTTCTGTAATTCTTCCCGTGTTTTGGAAATATTTTGGGAATAAGCGTTCACCTTGGTTTTCACCTGCAGCAACTTCAATTCTTTTTGGGTTGAAGCCTCATCAATAGCCAACATTTGTTGTTGCTCGTTGATTTTTTTCTGGTGCCCGTCAAAAAGCGTATATGATAGATGCAGTCCGGCACTTAATCCCACATGTCGGTCAATGGATGGGATAGAAGTTGAATTGAGACCGGAGTTGGCAAATACGTTGATTTGAGGTCGGTATTGGTCATCAAATATTTTTTGGTTGGCAACCGCTATAAGACTGTCTTGACGATATGATTGGACAAACAACGACGTTTTTGTCACCGGGTCCTTCATTTCCATGTATGGCGAAGTGAGCTCTTCGATTTTGTCGTTTTGAATGCCACAGGCTGCCTTCAATTGCCTGATCGCCAAATTTAGATCATTGATAGAACTGTTGAGCGTCACCGAGTTAGTTTGCAATTCCAATTGCATCAATTTGTAGTCCGATATGCGGTACATGCCTCGCTTGGTCAGTTGCTTGATCACTTCAAACTCCTGGTTCAATAAAGCAGCATTTCCCAGGTTATTCATTACGATGGCCTGTTTGCTTAAGGCATCGAAATACATGACACCGATGGCTTGTTGTAGTTCAGCACGAATTGTTTTCAACCGAATTTTCAATTTCGTTTTCGCCAGGTCATTCTGCACTTTTCGGTGGGTGACTTCAGCACCTTTCAGTACCGGCACATCCACATTAAACAATGCTGAATAAAGGCCACCATTCGTTATACCAACGTCGTACCCAATGGCTTTGTCTGTTGGTGATGTATCCACTGGTTTCCCATTGTTGTTGAAATAAGGAGCGAACAAGAAATCGCTGCTCAGATACATTTTTGGCGATCGCAGTATGGCTGAAATCATCTGATCCTGCAAATCATACTGCTGCAGTTTGATATTGATGGATGCAGCTTCGGCATTATTCATCATGGCACTATCAACAAATGCCGGAAGGCTCACTTGGGCCTCACTTGTGTATGGCAACTGAACCAATAGTAAAAGTCCAATAATGCCATGTTGCCAATGAAAATGATGTTTTAAAAATTGAATCATAATTGACTATTTGGTCTGAATTGAATTTGAAAATGGTGCATTTTTTGGTCAAATCGGTATTCGATTTTCCAGCCATGAACTTCGCAAATTTTATTGACAATGGCTAGTCCGAGTCCAACTGATTTTGCCATACTGTTTTCTTTATAAAACCGCGTGAAGAGTCGATCCGGGTTTTGTATGGAGCGATTTCCTGAATTTGAAATCTCCAATTTGGTGCTTGAAATCGCAATTCGAATTTGACCATTGGCTTGGTTGTGATTGATGCTGTTGGACAATAAGTTGTTGATCAAAATGTCCGAAAGTACGGGGTTTGCTTCCAACATCAATTCCTTTTTTTCATTCATTTCACATTGAATGTCTTTCAGTTCCATCAGTTCCTGGAAGTCTTTTAGCTTTTCCTCAGTCAGTAAGTTGATGCTGAGTGGGGTGATTTCTACAAACTGGTTGTTTTCAATTTTGGTGAGAAGAACCAACCCTTGGTTTAAACGTGAAAGCCGGCGAACGGAGCTAAAGATCGAACGAATTGTATCCGACTGCTTTTCGTTTAAGTCATGATCATTGACCAATGTTTCCAGTTTGGCGGTGATAATGGCCAGTGGTGTTTGTATTTCATGTGATGCATCCTCTGAAAATTGCTTCAGACTGCGGTAATCGTTGGCAATTTTCTGGGTCAACTGAATGAGTACCTCGTTCAGTTCATCAAACTCCATAATGCCAGTCTCTTTAAGTTTGACGGCTGAATGTTCTTTAATTGAAAACTGCCTGATGGTTTTTAAGTTATGATAGAACGGAGCCCACACCTTGCTGGCCACGTTTCGGTTGACCAAAACCATGATGCTGGTCAGCAAGATCAACGTGATAAAAATGACAATCGCGAGCGTGACAACCAGATCTTCAGCTTCAATTTTTGACTCGCGAACGGTGATCTGATACGTATGATGATGAATGATCGTAATTTGTGTCAGTTGGCGGTACACCTCAAATTCTTCTTCCGTGTTGTTATAAATTGTCGTGTCTGCATAAGTCAATCCTGGTGTTTTTGCCTGAATTTCTTTTACCGTAGCTAGCGAAGGCAGGTAATTGATCTCACCCCCTGCTTCCAGCTTATTTTCAATTTGAATGGCAATATGGGCCAGTTTCTCATCCAACTGCTTAGATACCACAAAGGAGATACTGAAATAAATCAGCACGCCAGCAACGATCATTCCCACGAATGAATAGGCAAGGTAACTTCGATTGAGTTTGTCGATTAATTTCATGCGTCGGTAAATTTATACCCCATGCCGTAAACGGTTTTTATATAGTCGGTACCACCTTTTCTCATAATCTTTTTCCGTAAATTGTTAATGTGCGTATAAATAAAATCGAAATTGTCAGCCAGGTCGATGTTGTCACCCCAAAGGTGTTCGGCAATGGCTTCCTTGGTTAAAAGCCGGTTTTTATTTACCATGAAGAAAAGCAGCAACTCATACTCTTTACGCGTCAAAGTTAGTGGTTGCTGATCGACTAGTGCCGTTTTGCTCTCAATATCTACGGTGAGTTCATTAAACTGAATCATGTTTGAGCCATCAAAATGGCGGCGTCGCAAAACTGCTTTGATACGCGAATTTAATTCCGAAAGCTGAAAAGGTTTGGTCATGTAGTCGTCGGCACCGTAGTCTAGACCGGTAATTTTATCGTCCAACGAGTTTTTGGCAGAGACAATGATAATGCCGGTTTTCGATTGAAATTGCTTGATCGTATTGATCAGGTCCAAACCATTTCCGTCAGGCAGCCCGATATCCAGCAGCAGGATGTCGTACTCGTAGATCGAAATTTTATCGACTGCCCGCTCCAAATTTGACGCTTGTTCACAGGTATAGCCGGCATCAGTCAAATAACTGCTGATCACTTCAGATAGTTCCTTCTCGTCTTCAATAATTAAAACTTTCACTCGAATAATATATTATTGATATTTTTAGCAATCAACACCTTCTGGAGCGCTCACAAGTTGTGATATTGCCGTTTCATACCGAAAAATAACAATTAAAATCTAAAGAAAATCTAAAGAATTCAGTTGAAGAT
>DATFMO010000153.1:0-6958 GCA_035266925.1 Sunxiuqinia sp.
TTTTGTAAATTTTACCTAAGTCACTCGGCGTTCGAGCCATCTTACGCAAATCCCAAACGTTGTTGTCATCCATGCCAATGATGAAATCGAATTCATCAAAATCATGCTCAGGATTAATCGCCCGGGAAATGGATGTTAACCGGTACCCACGCTTGATCGCGTGACCTTGCATCCGCTGATCTGCCATTTCCCCCGTATGATATGCTGTTGTTCCTGCTGAATCACATTCAATCACTTCTTGTAGCCCTTCTTCTTCCAGCACACTATTAAAAACAGCTTCAGCGCTTGGGGATCTGCAAATGTTCCCCAGACACACAAATAGTACTCGCTTCTTCATCCTGCCTCGCTTTTTATAATGGTGATATTCTAAAATCGCAATGGTGCAAAAAACGCCTCTGTTTACGAAAATAATAAAATTACTCGATGTTTGAAACTCGTTGAATAAAGGATTTTCAGGCCTTTCACCCCGCCCCTGAAGATAGGATGCTGAAAAATCGAACATTCTTATCGAAATTCGTCTGTCATCAAAGCCAACTATTTGGTGACAGATGGGTAAGAACCTTGATTTTACATCAGTTTAACTAATTTCACACAACTGATTAAATTTTGATATCTGGTTCAAAATATTCAGCTTTGCATTCTGTTTTTTTCGAAATGAAAGATTTTACTGAAGGACGTGTAGCAAAACTAATACTGAATTTTTCGGTTCCACTAGTCCTTGGGAACATTTTCCAAAACCTTTATAACATTGTTGATAGCATTATCGTTGGAAATTACCTGGGCAAAGAAGCGCTGGGAGCTGTCGGTGCGTCCTTCCCGATCATTTTCACCCTGATATCACTGGTTATAGGGGTGGGTTCCGGCGCATCAACAGTTGTTTCGCAATATTTTGGCGCCAAGGAAATGACTCATGTTCGCCGAACGATTGACACAACCTTCATCTTCTTTCTTATTTCATCCATGATTGTTACAGCCGTCGGAATTGGCTTCAGTAAAGATATTTTTAACCTGCTTCAACTTCCGGAAGAAATGCTTCCTGAAGCGGTGTCCTACCTCGATGTGTACTTACTGGGGATGTTCTTTTTCTTCGGATTTTCTGGAATCACGTCCATTTTACGCGGACTGGGTGATAGCAAAACCCCGCTCTATTTCATGATTTTTTCAACCTTCTGCAACATAGCACTCGACCTGCTTTTTGTGATCGTTTTCAAATGGGGCATTCGCGGAGTTGCTTTTGCTTCGGTTGTTGCGCAAGCATTGGCATTTTTCACGGCCGCCTGGTACCTCAACCAACGGCACCCGGTCATCAAACTCTCAATTCGCAAGTATGTGTTTGACCGGAAAATCTTTAAAAGCTGCGTTCGAATTGGCTTGCCAACCGGCTTTCAACAATCATTCGTAGCTTTTGGGATGATGGCCATCATGGGAATAGTGAACGGGTTTGGAACCGATGCCGTAGCTGCTTACACGGCCGCCATGCGTATTGACTCTTTTGCCAAAATGCCGGCGATCACCTTTTCCTCTGCTCTTTCCAGCTTCACGGGACAAAACCTTGGAGCTTTCCGGGAAGACCGTGCGAAAAAAGGACTTAAAATCACCATGCTATTTTCATTGGCCTATTCCGCTTTTATCTCGATCATCATCATCGTATTTGGCAAATACCTGATCAGACTGTTTACGCCCGATGCCGGGGTGATTGCCATTGGTCAGGATTACCTGGTCATTGTTTCTTCGTTCTATTTATTGCTGGCCATCATGTTTACTTTCACGGGATTTTTACGGGGTGCGGGAGCAACATTTGTCCCCATGCTTACATCGCTGACTGCTCTTTACGTTTTCCGAATTCCGCTCGCCTACTTTTTGTCAGCGCATATTGGTGTAAATGGAATTTGGTGGGCAGAACCCGCTGGGTGGTTTGCCGGAATGATCATCCTGATCAGCTATTATTTCACCAACAAATGGAGAGGAAAAGCTGTGGTTCGGAAAAAACCGGACTTCAAAACTTCAGAGGCCTGATGGGAACGCAAAAAAACCATTTTGAAACTATCTTTTTTAGAATGGTTACAAATTAACATCACATCCGCCACTACCCTTTCGATTTTTATTTTTCACATTATCTTTGTTGGTGTCGAAAAAGTTGCTTGTCGAATATCCATCGGTATTTGAGGGCTTCAGTTTTTGCAAACCAATAATAACTAACTTGTTTTTTATTTTACAAAATCACTAACCGCAACCTAGTTGCATAAAAACTAAATAACTTATGAATACGATATTTTGGATTGTCCCTTTTAGTTCGTTAATAGCCCTTATTTTCGCCTGGTTTTTCTTTAAATCCATGATGAAAAATTCAGAAGGCACCCCCCGAATGATAGAAATAGCCCAATATGTCCGCGAAGGAGCCATGGCATACCTTTACCGCCAATACAAAGTTGTTGGTGTCGTGTTTATTATCCTGATGTTGATCTTACTGTTGTTGGCCTATTTCGGCGTTCAAAACCCATTTGTCCCGATCGCCTTCCTGACCGGTGGTTTCTTTTCCGGTCTTTGCGGTTACCTGGGAATGAAAACAGCCACCTTTGCTTCAGCACGAACGACGCACGGAGCTTCTCAATCATTAAACAAAGGCCTAAAAGTGGCGTTTCGAAGTGGCGCCGTCATGGGATTGGTAGTGGTTGGTTTCGGTTTGCTTGATATTGCTCTTTGGTTCCTGTTTCTGAATAAAGTGATTTTCACCCCTGACCACATGACAAGTGGCCTCCATTTTCTCGGCCTTACTTTTGTCCATCCGGGAACGACTGAATCCCAAAAATTAGTAGAAATCACAGCTACCATGTTGACTTTCGGAATGGGTGCTTCAACACAAGCCTTGTTTGCCCGCGTTGGCGGTGGAATTTATACCAAAGCGGCTGATGTTGGTGCGGACCTCGTTGGAAAAGTAGAAGCCGGAATCCCGGAAGATGACCCTCGCAACCCTGCAACCATTGCGGATAATGTTGGTGACAACGTTGGTGATGTAGCCGGTATGGGAGCCGACCTATATGAATCCTATTGTGGTTCCATCCTGGCGACAGCAGCGTTGGGTGCTGCACTCCCTGCCACTGCGTTAAAATCATCGGGCTTGGAAACCGAAATGGCTGTTATCGCACCAATGATTGTTGCCGCACTAGGAATCATCTTTTCCATTATCGGAATTTTCATGGTGCGTGCCAAAGAGTCTGCCACCCAGAAAAACCTACTGAATGCCCTTCTGCTAGGAACCGGTGGCTCCTCTGTATTCATCTTGTTAGCCATGGTCGGCATGTCTTTGCTGGGCTGGATTACCTGGGGAATTTTTGGAGCCGTGATTATCGGCTTGGCTTCCGGAGTTATTATTGGCCAGGCGACTGAATATTTCACTTCTGACGAATACAAACCGACACGCGGAATCGCCCACCAAGCCTTGCAAGGACCAGCTACCACAATCATTGATGGTATAGCTGTTGGTATGTATTCAACCTGGATTCCGGTGGTGACCATCGTCTTGGGAATCATTGGATCATTCTGGTCAGCCGGTGGTTTTGGAGACTTTGCGCTTGGCGTTTACGGTATTGGGTTCGCAGCTGTGGGGATGCTTTCTACGCTGGGAATTACGTTGGCGACAGATGCCTTTGGACCGATTGCCGACAATGCTGGAGGAAATGCTGAAATGGCTGAACTTCCGAAAGAAGTACGCGAACGCACCGATGCGCTGGACATGCTTGGAAACACCACTGCGGCAACCGGAAAAGGTTTTGCGATTGGCTCTGCGGCACTGACTGCCATGGCACTGATTGCAGCCTACATGGAGGAAATTCGCCTTTGGTTTGGTAAAATTGCCAATGCCGGTGATGGGTTCATCAAAATGGGTGAATATGTTTTTTATACCGACGTCGCTCCCAAAGTTGAACATGGCGCGAAAGCCATCCAATTGTCATTGGCTTCGGTAAAAGATTTCTCTGCCGCGTACGACATCACCTTATTCAACCCATTGTTTTTAGGTGGTTTATTTATTGGTTCCATGATGGCCTTCGTCTTCTGTGCGATGACCATGAAAGCGGTAGGTCGTGCTGCTGCAGCTATGGTGGATGAGGTGCGTCGCCAATTCCGTGAAATCAAAGGAATCCTGGACGGCACAGCCACACCCGAATATGCTAAATGCGTTGAAATCTCAACGCGGGGTGCCCAACGAGAAATGTTATTGCCATCGTTAATCGCTATCATCGTTCCGGTTGTTGTCGGTGCTTTGATGGGCGTTGCCGGTGTTGTTGGCCTGTTGGCCGGCGGATTGACTTCAGGCTTCACCCTCGCGGTGATGCTAAACAACTCTGGTGGTGCCTGGGACAACGCAAAAAAATACATTGAAAAAGGGAACTTTGGAGGAAAAGGAAGCGAAGCTCACAGAGCAGGTGTTGTTGGTGACACCGTGGGCGATCCATTTAAAGATACATCCGGTCCGTCATTGAACATCCTGATCAAACTGATGACCATGGTTTCTGTCGTCATGGCCGGGCTGACAGTCACTCTGAGTCTTCTGTAAAATATTTTAAACCCCCAAAAGGTAATAGGCTACCCCTTTGGACAAAGTTCCGGAGGGGGCTTTTCCTTTTAATACCTATTCACTTTTAGAATAATGAGATTGTTATTAAGTGATCCGAATAGCGGATTAACTTATGTGTTCTCCGGACATCAATGCATTAAAATATCAATAAGGGACTATTTGTACAACACGTAGTAATCATCCAGCAATTGCATTAAAAACTGAACAGGTTTCAATTCGGTTTCCACTGCCAACTTCTTTTTCATCAAGTTACTGGTTTGCATAATCATCTTCCCTGCTCTCCCGTAATACCCGTTCTGGTTTCCAAAAGCCAGCACTTCGCGAATGATCTCAATGTCTTCATCATCCAACAGATTTGCCTGGCTAAACACGGCCACCTCATTTTTAATATTGTTGGTTTTGTGGAGCAGATCCTGAATTTTTGGACGGTTTTTCACTGAAACGACGATGGTGTTTCCTGCCAGGTCACCAATACGCTGCCCTTTTTTGCTCAACACAATTGACACGGTTCCAATGCTTCCAAAAAACATCCAAATGTCCACCAGCCTGAGTAACCATCGTAATAAATAAGATGTCAACGGAACATCACGTCCTTCACAATGTGCGACCTTGAGTTTCATGATCATCTTACCCACCGTTTGGCCGTTAAACGCCAACTCCTGAATCAAGGTATAAAAGTAAACCGGTAAAAAATAGAATATCCAAAAGACACTACCCCCCAACGACATGGTTTTGACAATTACTGCCCCCAAGATAGCATAGCCCGCGACTAACAGCAAATCAAGGAAGGTCGCAATAATCCGTTCGCCCAGGCTTGCCTTGTTTTGAGCCAAGACGGTATTTTGTGCGGTTTGAATTCGAATATCTGTCATGTTGATAAATTGATGTTCTTTTCGTTTATATAATGTTAGCTATTTTGTTATTTTAGCTACGAAAATAACATATTCTTTTTTCTGAAATAGTTTATCGTAAAAATAACAAACAATCATAAGTTTAAAAGCCCTAATGCCAATTATGTGCTACACCCCAAAATAAGATGAAGGAAATTGTTTTTATAAAAAGAAATTCAAGTAAATGGCAAAAAACAGAGGAATTACTAAAAGGGGGCCTCAAGGTAACGCCGGACGAATTGTATGATTTATACGTTCGGTTAAATGATGATTTCTCTTACGCCAACACTTTTTTCCCAAATGGCGAGACCGTTCAATACCTGAATCACTTAACGATCCAGGTGCATCAAAAAATCTACCGGAACAGAAAAATCAAGCACAAACGATTCCAGCAATTCTGGCAAACCGAATATCCGTTACTTTTTAGGCAACATCGAAAATACTTCTGGTACGCATTGACCATTTTTTTAGTGAGTGTTACAATTGGTGCATTATCAACCGCCGTCGACCTGAACTTTCCCCGGGTGATTTTAGGCGACCACTATGTCAATAAAACACTTGAAAACATCGGCAAAGGCGACCCAATGGCTGTTTACAAGCAGGCCAATGAAGCAACCATGTTTTTAGGCATAACCATCAACAATATCCGGGTTGCTTTTTTTGCTTTTGTAGCTGGTGTTTTTGTGTCGGTTGGTTCAGGATTGGTTCTCCTGAAAAACGGAATCATGCTCGGCTGCTTCCAATATTTCTTTTATAAATATGGTCTATTGGGTGAATCCTTTCTCACCCTGTATATCCACGGGACACTGGAATTATTTTCCATCATCGTGGCCGGAGCAGCAGGAATGGCCATTGGCAACGCCATTTTATTTCCCGGCACTTACAAACGAATTGTTTCTTTTCAACACGGTGCAGTAACCGGACTAAAAATGGTTTCCGGCGTCGTACCATTATTTATTGTCGCCGGCTTTCTGGAAGGTTTTATCACGCGACACACTGAATTACCCAATATCATCCGTCTCGCCATTATTTTGCTGGCCCTGGCGTTTATCGTTTGGTATTTCTTTTTATACCCCAATACACTAATGAAAAAATTCACCAATCATGAACAAGACATTTGAATTCAGAAAAATCAGAGATTTTGGTACGGTTATGAACCACTCGTTCGATTTCATCAAACTGGAATATAAACGACTGGGGAAAGCCCTTTTAATCTATGCACTTCCCGTATTTGTAGTCACCGGCATTCTGCTTATTCTTATTCAGAATTCAATGGCCAACACCTTTGATAGTAGCGCACAATCACCAACAAACATCCTCAAAAATTTTTCATGGGGAACAATGGCCTATAGCTATTTAATACAACTTTTGAACTACACAGTCTTGTCCACTGTCGTATATTCATTCATTAATCTGTACCGGAAAAAGCAAGCCGATTTTAAAGTTGAATATCTCAAATCATCCCTTCTGAAAATTGGGTTCAAGCTACTGA
>DATFMO010000154.1:0-11672 GCA_035266925.1 Sunxiuqinia sp.
TAGAGATTATTTGCTTTTGTTTGCACAATAAAAATAACCTTTTTAAACCAGCTTTCCTCATTTACAAACATCTTTAAACACCCGATATCACTGGATTTTAGAGCTTGATCAATCCAATCTTCGGGAGATGGTCAACTAATATTATAAATATGCACATCACAAATTTTCAACATTTTCTCGATGAAGATGGTAACATCCCAACCGACATGCCTAAAGAAGCACGAGAATTAGCCAATTTTATTGCTTTATTAATCGATGATGTAACAACAGGTGATTACGATGCTAAACCTACCATAAGGTGCATTGAAAAGGGATGTGATGGCTTAATAGTGCCAACACTTATTGAAGATGCTGATGAAATTTATTGGGTGTGCGTTAAATGTAAAACCAAAGGTGTTATAACCGATTGGCGTGGAACAAAATGGGATAATGCCTCATCACTCAGAACGATTTCATCCAAACTCTGCCATGCCCATTATTAGTCATTGGATTGAAAACGTTTGATCCGTTCATAATAAACTTCTAGTTGTAATTTTAATGGTATTGAATTATTCCAAATAGAAAAGGTTCATCAGCTTCTTGGATGTTAATGGCGGTTGTTAATTTTAGCTGGCTGTTGGTTGTTCACAATTTAAAAGCCTGCAAATTAATTACTTACAGGCTTAAGCAGTAGTCCCGACGGGAATCGAACCCATATCTACAGTTTAGGAAACTGCTATTCTATCCGTTGAACTACGGGACCTTATTTTTTAGTTTTTCTATACCAACATGGGCTAAACACCTCGTGCTGAATAAAGACTCTTCAAAAAAAAGCTTTGCAAAAATAGGAAAAAGCTTCAGGATACAAAAAACTAAAATTGGTAGCCTGAATGTTCCCTGGTAAAACAGCTAACTTCTGGTGGTTATCAAATAAATCACAGGCAACAGATTCATAAATATCGATTTAACAGTCTTTTGCCACTCAATTTCTAAAATTATTCTTAGAAACATTTTAAATTAACTATTTTTGGACACTTATTTATTGTGGAAAGTCCATAGAAACCTACTTTTGTGGATCGTTGCATGAATCATTAATTTATTAAAATAAAACTGAAATCCTATGAGCAATTTTCTGACTACCTCGATTGGAAGAAAGTTCTTGATGAGCATCTCGGGGTTATTCCTGATGGTGTTTTTGGTTGTCCACCTTACCGCCAATTTATTGTTGATTTTTGACGATAGTGGAGAACTTTTCAATCAAGGTGCGCATTTCATGGTGACTAACCCGATCGTTCGGATAATGGAACCGATCCTGGCGCTGGGTTTTGTCATCCACATCATTTGGTCATTTTTTATCAGTCTTCAAAACATGAAGGCTCGGCCGATTAAATACAACAAACTTAGCAATTCGCAATCAAGTGCATGGGCATCGCGTAACATGCTGGTGCTGGGATCTTTGATCCTGGTGTTCTTAATCTTGCACATTATGGATTTTTATTGGAAAATCAGGTATACAGGTGATCCATCATTGACTACTATCAACGTTAGCGGAACAGAAATGGAGAATACCTACGCATTGGTGGCCGGATTATTCAAAACGAATTTGCTGTACTGTGTCATTTATATCATTGGAGCCATTTTATTGGGTTTCCATTTAGGACATGGTTTTTGGTCTTCTTTTCAAACAATCGGGCTAGCCAACAAAGTATGGCTGAAGCGATTGCAATTTGTCGGTCAGATTTATGCAATCCTAATTGCCGTGGGTTTTGCAATCATCCCGTTGTATTTCCAACTAAAGTTTTAATTGAAAAGAAAACTGAATTATGAGCAAATTTAACTCCAGAATACCTGAAGGGCCAATCGCCCAGAAATGGACAAATTTTAAAGATCACCAGAAACTGGTGAATCCTTCCAACAAAAGAAAATTAGACGTTATTGTAATTGGTACCGGACTGGCCGGAGCATCTGCTGCTGCATCGATGGGCGAAATGGGATTTAACGTTAAAAGTTTTACCATACAGGACTCACCACGTCGTGCGCACTCCATCGCTGCACAAGGTGGGATTAACGCTGCTAAAAACTATCCAAACGATGGCGACTCTGTTTATCGTTTGTTTTATGATACCATTAAAGGAGGTGACTACCGCGCCCGTGAAGCCAACGTTTACCGATTGGCAGAAGTCAGTAGTAACATTATTGACCAGTGTGTGGCACAGGGCGTACCTTTTGCCCGCGAATATGGTGGTCTGCTTGACAACCGTTCGTTCGGTGGAGCGCAGGTAAGCCGTACATTTTATGCCAAAGGGCAAACCGGACAACAGCTGCTACTGGGTGCCTATCAAGCTTTGATGCGCCAGGTAAATGCAGGAACAGTAACCATGCACACCCGCACCGAGCTGGTTGAAATCGTCCTTGTTGACGGAAAGGCGCGTGGTATTATTGCCCGCGACCTGGTAACCGGCAAGTTGGAGCGTCACTTCGGCCACGCTGTCGTTTTAGCATCCGGGGGTTACGGAAACACCTTCTTCCTATCAACCAACGCGATGGGATCGAACGGATCGGCTGCCATTAAAGCTTACCACAATGGCGCCATGTTTGCCAACCCATGTTATGCGCAAATTCACCCAACATGTATTCCCGTGCATGGTGAATTCCAAAGTAAATTGACGTTGATGTCAGAATCACTGCGTAACGATGGTCGAATTTGGGTTCCGAAGAAAAAAGAAGATGCCGAAGCGATTCGCGCCGGTAAAAAGAAACCAACCGATTTATCGGAAGACGAACGCGATTATTACCTGGAACGTCGTTACCCGGCATTCGGAAACCTGGTACCTCGTGACGTGGCATCGCGTGCTGCCAAAGAACGTTGCGATGCAGGATACGGAGTAGGAACCGGATTGGCTGTTTACCTCGACTTTAAATCAGCCATCGATCGTTTGGGAAAAGAAACCATCGAAGCTCGTTACGGAAACCTCTTCCAGATGTATGAAAAAATCGTTGACGACAACCCATACGAAACGCCAATGATGATTTACCCGGCCATCCACTACACGATGGGAGGACTTTGGGTTGATTATGAATTGCAAACCAATATTCCAGGCTTGTTTGCTGCTGGTGAGGCCAACTTCTCCGATCACGGAGCTAACCGTTTGGGAGCTTCAGCCTTGATGCAGGGATTGGCCGACGGCTATTTCGTATTGCCATACACCATCCAGAATTACTTGGCTGACGACATTCGCACACAGCGCATGACAACCGAAGAAAAAGAGTTTGATGAAGCTGAAAAAGCAGTGAAAGCTCGTTTTGAAAAACTGATGAGTATTAAGGGAAACCGCTCAGTAGACAACATTCATAAAGAACTCGGATTAATCATGTGGGATTTCGTTGGAATGGCCCGAAATAAAAAAGGACTTGAGGAAGCCATTGAAAAAATTGCTGCACTTAAAAAAGAATTCTGGTCGAATGTCCGCATTCCGGGCAGCCTTGACGGAATGAATATTGAATTGGAGAAAGCCAGCCGTGTAGCCGATTTCATTGAAATTGGCAACCTGATGGCCCGTGATGCATTGAACCGCGAAGAATCCTGTGGTGGCCACTTCCGAGAAGAGTATCAAACTGAAGAAGGCGAAGCACTTCGTCACGATGATAAATATGCTTACGTCGGATGTTGGGAATACCAGGGAGAAGAAAAGGAACCAAAACTGAATAAAGAAGAATTGGTTTACGAAAACATCAAAATGGTTCAACGTAATTACAAGTAATGGCTTTTAAAAAGGAGATCAATTATGGAAAAAACAATAAATCTCACGCTTAAGGTTTGGCGTCAAAACGGCCCAAAGGATAAAGGCCGCTTCGAAACCTTCAAGGTAAATAACATATCAACCGACAGCTCATTCCTGGAAATGATGGACATTTTGAATGAGCAACTGATTAGTGATAACAAAGAGCCGGTAGCATTTGACCATGACTGCCGTGAAGGGATTTGTGGAATGTGCTCGCTGTTCATCAACGGACGTCCGCATGGACCGGATGACGATGTAACGACTTGCCAATTGCACATGCGCAAATTTAAAGATGGTGAAACAGTAACTGTCGAGCCATGGCGTGCTTCTGCATTCCCAATTATCAAGGACCTGATCGTTGATCGTTCGGCTTTCGACAAGATCATCGCATCTGGTGGATACGTTTCAGTAAACACTGGCGGTGTTCCTGATGCCAATTCAATCCCAATTCCAAAACCGGATGCTGACGAAGCGATGGATGCCGCTTCCTGCATTGGTTGTGGAGCATGTGTGGCCGCTTGCAAAAACTCATCGGCCATGTTGTTCGTTTCGGCAAAAGTAAGCCAGCTGGCCTTGTTGCCCCAAGGGAAAGTGGAAGCCAAAGCCCGTGCGAAGGCCATGGTGGCCAAAATGGACGAGCTTGGTTTTGGTGGTTGTACCAACACGGGAGCTTGCGAAGTGGAATGTCCCAAAAACATTTCTATCGCCAACATTTCACGTTTAAACCGTCAGTACCTGAAATCACGTTTTTCAGAATAAAAAGAAACCGAAATACTTTCAACAAAGACCTCAACAGATGTTGGGGTTTTTTTTACAAAAAAGAAAAGCAATAAGCCTGGTGAACCGGCCTATTGCTTTTTCAAATTAATACCTAAAACAAAAAACTCTATAAATAATTATGCTTATTGATAGGCAGGATTCTGTGGATAATCACCAGAATCCAGTGCTATCGCACTTAAAGGAATCGGTCGTAAAATTTTATAGTTACCATTGGCCCCCATAAACGGGTCGACTCCACTATCTACCAATATTTTTATATCCGGGTTCCGGGTTTTCGTATATTCCATCAATTTGCCGGTACGTTTCAGATCCAGCCAACGAAAACCTTCTCCGGTCAATTCACGAGCCCGTTCATCCAAAATGAAATCCAGATCAACACTCGACACGTCTGATGCTCCCGCCCGCTCACGAACAGTATTGACACGAGCCACTGCATTGGCCATCTCCCCAGCTTTTAAATAGGCTTCGGCTGCAATCAAATAGGTCTCGCCCAAACGAGCCAGGAACAAATCGTGGGTGTACTGAATATCCGGAAGTTGAACCCGGTCGTACTTCTTGAGCGCCGGTAAATCGGTCTGGTTCAGTCCATCCCACCAGTGTGGCCCAATAGGAGAAATTACTGTGTTCTCGTGCATCGGTGATGCTGCTCTCCACGCTGCTGTATCGGCCAGTTGAGCTGCCGTTCTCGGATAATAATATTGCACTGGCGAATTATTAGGATCCAACAAATAACCAACATAAGGACCGGTTCTGATATTCAGGAAAGTTCCCTCAAAGCGGGTATCATTATCATCAAACAAAGTGTACAAATACTCCGTTGGGTGAAGTGCGTTTTTCTTGTTTACACCATCATTGCTCCCTTGTGCCAATGGTCCCCAGGGATAATCCCAATTGTGTGCAGGAGAATTCTGTGTTGAACCTGCAGAATACTGAATTGACCAAAGGATTTCTGCGTTATCGTCATTTTCATAAGCAAATACCTGCCCAAATGGAATCGTCAAACCTTGCCCGCTAATAGCAGCATCTGCTAACTGAGCAGCTTGTGTAAAATCAGATGAAGAGCCAAACGACTCATAACCGCGAGTCAGGTAAACTTTGGCCAGAATATGCTGGGCAGTGCGTTTGGTCACCCGGCCAAAATCTGACTGGGTATTCGGTAGAACCGAGATTGCCTCTGTCAACTCATCAATAATAAATTGATAAATATCAGCTGCTGGCTTCCGATCAAAGTGTGTAATGGGCTCGTTAACGACATCCGTCACCAATGACAAGTCGCCGAAATTTTGAACTAACAGGAAATAAAAGAAAGCCCTGATGGCCCGAACCTCTGCAACCCGGGTTTTCAACTCGCTAAATGATTCGACCTGATCGGCATAATGCAAGGCCAGGTTCGTAACCTGAATACTTTGATAGGTCGTTTTAAACAAGTATTCTACCTGACTATTGCTTGGAGTCAATGTTTGATAGGCTGCCAATCCCAGAGGAACTTCCTGGTGTGCGGCAAAAAACAAATCGGTACCAGCGCAAAAGACATACGGTGTTGGCTGGAACACATCGCGAATGGAAGAATACGCAGCATTCACCAGTCCTTCATAACCCTTTTGGGTATTGTAATAGTTCTCCGCTGTCGTGTTTCCCAGGTTTTCTTCATCAAGGTATCCAGAACAGCCGACAAGCATTAAGCCGGCAAGAACTGTAAATATGATCGTTTTTATGCTTTTCATAACCTTAAAATTTAATGTTTGTACCAATTTGATAAATTGCATAAGAAGTATTCGTTGCATCTACCCCTGACATGCTTGCACCTGCCCATTCAGGATCAAATCCGTCGTACTTGGTAAATACGAATGGATTGAGTGCATTGAAGTATACACGAACATCCGCCAGACCAATTTTTGACAGCAAATTCCGGTCAAAATTATAGCCCAGAGAAATGTTTTGTATGCGCACAAAAGACGCATCTTTGTTATATCCCGGATAGCCATAATCCTCTGCATCTTCGCCGTAATACTGTCCCATGTAAGCTGGCTGTGGATAGGTGTTTGAATACCTGAATGGAGTTGCTCCTTCGATTGAATTCTCGCGCATGTAATACGGAACATTCAATACGACCTTACTATTGAAATCGGTAAATTCGGTATGAAAAGGACTGTACATTAACACTCCCTGCTTGGTGTAAACCGTTGCAGACACGTTCCAGTTTTTATACGTTAGGTTCGTAGAGAATGTACCAATCCATTTCGGATCGGGCGATCCCAGCACCTTCATATCATGGTCAATATCAATTTTACCATCGTTGTTCAAATCCTTCACTTTGGCTGTACCTTCCATCGCTTGACGATCAGCAGGATCTAATTCATCCTTCTGCCAGATACCATCGAAAACCATGGCATAAATCACGTTGACAGGCTGACCAATAAACCAGCGGTTAGGAACATCATCCTCTTTAGCGCCATACAATTCTACAATCCCGTTCTTGTTTGTAGAGAAGATGAAGTTGGTTTCCCAAGTCAGGTTTTTAGTCTTCACATTAATCGTCCGCAGCTGGACCTCAATCCCCTTGTTACTGACTGATCCCACATTGTCAAACATGGAAGCCCATCCTGTTGGCATGGCTAATTTTCGTTCCATCAACAAATCCAGCGAAAGCCGGTCGTATACGTTGATTTCACCGGAAACGCGGTTCCCAAATAAACCAAAGTCTGCTCCCAGGTTCCATTCCCGGGTCCGTTCCCAGGTCAGGTTTTTATTGGCCAACGCACTTGGAATAAATCCATCAGCCTCACTACCGTTCCAATCGTAATAGGTCTGTTTGTTCAGTGCCGACTGGGTAGTGTACGGCGCGATGTTGTTGTTACCAGTATAACCATAGCTCAAGCGTAATTTGAGGTTGTCAACAGCAGAGACACCGGCCATAAAAGGTTCTTCTTTCATACGCCAGGCAATGGCTGCAGATGGGAACGAAGCCCATTTATTTCCTTGAGCCAGTTTGGATGAACCATCCCAGCGAATCGTTCCGGTAAATAGGTATTTATCGCGATATGAATAGTTGAAACGGTTGGTAAATGAAAGCAAAGTGCTTTTTGTGAATCCGGTTGTGGCATCACGTTGCGGAGCACTTTGGACATTGTACCACAACGATTCAAAAGGTACATCACGTCCATAGGCAAACGCATTTTCGTAGCGATCCATTTGTGAAGACTGAATGAAATCGTAAGAAAATTTGTGCTCATCGATCGTTTTATTCAAATTCAACTGGTTATCCCAGATGTATGAGAACGTGATATCATTCCACATGCGAGCAACAGAAATTGATCGTGTGGCAAACCGGTCAAAGTACTCACCGTCACGCTCAAATTTGGCATTGGGTGAAAAGGTTGTTTTCAAACTAATCCATTTGGCGGGATTAAATTTCAAATAAAAATTGGAAATCAAATAGTACTGTTGAACATCATAGCTTGAATGGCTGACCAAGTAGGCATAGGGGTTGACATTACCTGAAATCCCCAACATTGGTGTTTGAAGGTAATTTCCATCCAAATCTTTCGCAGGGGCATAATTCGGCATGCGGAATATTTGCCGGGTATAACCTTGGCGGGAAACCAATTCGCGATCAGAATAGGCTAAATTAATATTGGCTCCCAATGAGAATCGTTCGTCCGGCCGGGCATCAACACTGGCTTTAAAATTATATTTCTTATACCACTGTCCTTTGGCATTGCCGTCATCTCCCTGGTATCCAAAACCAACAACATAACTGACCTCTTTCGTTCCACCGGTGGCTGAGATAAAATGGTTTTGTTGAATGCTTGACTTGAGCAATTCACCAACCCAGTCAGTACCATTCCGGGCAGACAAGTTTTCTTGCCAGTAGTTGTATTGAGTACCATCCGGCCGGGTGGTCATCACTGTCGGGAAACCATAAGTTGGGGAATCCACAATTTGATTGCCCTGTACTAGATCGCGAGTCACCTGCCTGTCTTTGTTCCATCGCACACTTTCATCATAGGTGTTCAAGAAATTAGGCATATTGGCAATCGTACGAACCCCAACGTAGCCAGAGTAAGTTACTGCGGTTTTTTGGCCTTTCACGCCAACACCCGAAGATGTGGTAACAATAACAACACCGTTTGATCCACGAGAACCGTAAATAGCGGTGGATGATGCATCTTTCAAAATGTCAATTCGCTCAATATCGTTTGAGTTCAGGAAATTGATATTGTCGGTCATGACACCATCCACAACGTACAAAGGGGCTGCACCGGAAAGTGAGTTTGCACCGCGAATTTGAATATCGAATTCACTACCAACAGTACCTGTACGTTGACTAATATTCACACCGGCAGTAGTTGCCTGTATTGCTTTCAATGGACTCGTTGAACCAACTGAAACTAATTCATCGTGGCCAACGGAAACAACCGCTCCGGTCAAATCACGTTTCGCCACATTACCATAACCAATGGCCACCACCTCCTGCAATCCAATGGTGCTTTCTGACATGTTCACATCAATTTTACTCCGATTCCCGATCGGAATTTCCTGGGTATTCATCCCAACAAATGAAAAGACCAGCGTTTGATCGGAGCTCGCTTGAATGGAATAATTTCCATCTGCATCAGTTATGGTTCCCCTTGTTGTTCCTTTCACAACCACTGTTACACCGGGAATGGGTTCTCCACTGGTATTAGTGACTGTTCCGGAAATGGAGGTCTGCTGCGATGCGGGAGATAACATGTTATTCACCCGATTGGAACCTTCTTTGGAAATAATGATTTGGCGATCGTTGATCGTGTACTTCAAACCCGTTCCCTGCAAGACATAGTCAAGGGTAGAGACAATCCCTTTGTTGGTAACTTGTACATCAAATTTCTTGTCCGAATGAACTTGCTCATAATTGAATAAAAAATAATAGTCCGTTTGATTTTCAATTTCATCCAAAACTTCGACAAGACTGGCATTTTTCATGTTCAAGTTTAGTGCTGTTTTCTGGGAATAAGACTTGCTTGCCCATCCCTGCATCACAAGAATCAATAATAAGCCGAGAGTCAATCTCATAATTCTTAATGCTTTAAACAAGGTGGGATAAAACCACACCTCATCATGTTGTTTTTTTTTCATAAATTTGAGATGTTAGAGGGTTAAATTAAAATGTTAACTCTTTTAAAATCAGGGAGGCGCCGCAATCGCTTTCCTGATTTTCCTTTTTAAATTCGTTTTTTACATATTCATTTATTTAGTGATGAAAATTTTTGTGTGTTCGTAAGAGCCATCGGCACGGACATTTCGTTTGGCATAGTGGTAATGAAAGGCCGAAGTGGACTGCAATAGCTTCAATGCTTGATCCACATTTTCATCCATGAAAGTAGCCTTAAAGTGAAGTTGCATCAACTCTTTGTCAACAATCTCAATGTCAACGCCATACCAGTGTTCCATGCGATTAACTACTTCCTTCAGGCTTACATTTTCAAAAATGAGTTTTCCGTTAATCCAACCTGAATAATTGGTAGCGTTTATTGTATTGTAATTGAGTGTTTCAGTTTTCTTATCGTAGCTCAACAGGTAACCGGCCTGCATTTTCTTCAGCATCGATTGCATTTCATCCCTCACGGTCACCTTTCCTTCTTTCAAAACCACCCGAATCTCGTTTTCATCAGCATAGGCTGCCACATCAAACTCAGTTCCCGTGGCTCTCACTGTAACACCATTGGCCGCAACCAAGAAAGGATGTTCCTTATCACTGTGAACTTTGAAAAATGCTTCTCCTGAAATGCTTACATGGCGATTTCCATTGAAAATAGCCGGGTAACGAATGCTGGATTCTCCATTAAGCCAGACCGTCGACCCGTCTGGTAAATTCAGTGAAGTTCGCGAACCTGCTGGTGAAACCACATTTACAAAAACATCTTTTTGACTGAGGTATCCATGAAATTGAACATACAAAATGCTCAAAGCAACAAGCAATGGAATTGCAACAACTGCAGCAACTTTTGAATAGGTCGACCAAAGTTTGCGTGCTAGTGAGATGTTCCGAGCGAATTTTGTCCTTTTTTCAATCGCACCGAATAAATGGGAAAGGTCTTTTTGGTCAGAAAGATTTTCCCGGCTAAATTCTTTCCAGTGCAATTGCATCAAATATTCGAGTTCCGAATCCTGCTGATCCAGTAACCGCTTGATTTCCATATAATCACTGCGGGAATATTTATTATTGAAAAAGCGTCGAAGTAAATTAAGTTTTGTGTTCATTATTCTTCCGGTTATACAAGTAATATCTTGAATTCAGATTTTACCCTTAGTCCCGTTGAATATTTTTTCTAAAAATGATGGCAAGCAGCAGTAAATCTTCAAATTTCTCAGATTGCAATTTTGCTCTCAGAAATTTTAAAGCTGCGGTTAAATGTGCTTCAACGGTTTTTCCCGAGATCGAAAGTTTCTCTGAAATCTCCCGAGTAGAAAGACCATCCAGTTTTCGAAATTCGATAATTTCCTTTTGCCTTGGAGGAAGCTCATCCATCAATTGATTAATGTGATGCAACAAAAAATGATAGTTCAGCTGCTGATCGGTTTGGTTGTCAAAATCGACAAGTTCCCCGGCTAATCTGTGTTTCAGCTCCTCGTCCTTTAAATGAACCTGCCAGCGTTTGCGAATAAAATTAAAAGCGATTTTGAAAAGATAGGCTTGCACAGAAAGTTCTGGCTTGAGACCTCTGCGTCGTTCCCAGAGCTTTAGGAATGTCTCCTGGACAATCTCTTCAGCATCTCTTTCAGATTTGAGATACCCCAATGCAAAAAAGTAAAGTTGTTGGTTGTAACGTTGAAAAACCTGCCCAAAAACTTCCCTATTTCCACTTCTCAGACGCGAAATATCTTTGGGGACAATATTTAAATCTCTTTCATACAAGGCTCTAGCAATAGGTTAGGAAACAAATATACGAGAATTGTCAATGCAAGGATAGACTTGAGTTCCTTTTAACAACCTTGAGAAGTAAAAAGAGCCATCAAAAAGATGGCTCTCGGGCAACAATTTTTTTATCATTTAATCCGCATACACATCACCACCGCTCGACTCATTGATGTCTTTTTGCGACGGATTTCCTTTGTACCGGATATCGCCGCCACTGCTGGCATTAGCGT